>NZ_JBSGBN010000011.1:0-115203 GCF_053601275.1 Streptomyces sp. NPDC004752
GTACGCGGACGACCCTCCGCCTTGCGATGCACCGCACCAGACGCCACGGGCCCCGCCCTCCGGGCGGACGACGCTACTTTCGAAACACGCCCTAGGACCGGCGAGGCCCCGTACAACGGCGTGCGGGGTCATGGCCTGTCGGCGTCCTCCCGTCCGCCCCGGCGGGAGGACGCCGACAGGCCCTCGCCACCGGCCGCCCGGTTCAGTTGGAGCGGTCCTCCAGGTATCGGGTGTGCGATTCCTGGCGGCGGGTCTCGGCGTCCCGGAGTGCCGTCGCCAGCCGTTCGGCCTCCTCGTACAGCAGGGTCAGCTGCCGCTCCAGGTGCCGCTCCGGCGGTTCGGTGCCAGGCGTCAGCCGCGTCCACCACCGGGTGCGCACATACGCGTCGACCGCCTCGGGGATGTCCTGCCGCACGGTCCGCGACAGCGTGTGCATGCCCTCCGGGTCCTGCGCCAGCACCTCGGTGACCCACCCCGGGTCCAGCAGGGCGGCCAGCAGCTCGGTGAGTTCGGTGAGCCGTCCGGCCGCCGCGGGCGGCAGGTCGACGTCCGCGAGATAGCCGCGCAGGGTCTCGAAATCGTCGCGCAGCTCGTCGAGTTGGGCACTCGGATCCGGGAAGTCCGGCAGCGCGGGCCGCTCCGGCGGGGCGATCAGCGCGCCCGCCCCGTACAGCCCTGCCACCACGACCGGCCAGTACGGTCCCGCCACCCCCGTGAAGGTCAGCGCGAGCCCGGCGAGGCCGCAGAAGCCGCCCGCGATGTTCTTGCGGGACTCCAGATAGCCGACGAATCTACTGGTAGCCACGGATCTCCTCGAAGGCGCCGTCGAGCGAGCCGTTGCGGGCGTCGAACAGACGGCCGCCGGTCAGATCGGCGATGTGCTGCAACTCCGCCTGGTCGGAGTCGCCGAAGAGAATGGGGAAGACCGGGGTCTCCCGCTCGGTCCGGGTGAGCCCGCGGTAGAACGAGTCGAACTCCTCGGCCTTGGCGCCGGTGGTGTTCTCGCCGTCCGTCATCAGCACGATCGAGGTGAACGTGTCGCCGCCCGTGCCCAGGTGCTCGTACGCCTTCTCCAGCGAGGTGTAGATGGCGGTGTCGCCCTCGGCGGAAAGGGCGTCGGTGTCCTTGCGGATGGCGTCGAGACCGCTGCTCGGATCCGATGGGCTGACCACATGGGCGCGCACGCTCTTCACATCCGAGCCGAACGGCATCAGGGTGACCTCCTCGCGCTGACGGAAGTCCCCGGTGAGATCGGTGAGGGCCTTCTTCAGCCGGTCCAGCCGGTCCCCCTGCATCGAACCCGAGGTGTCGAGCACGTACACCGTGCGCGAGGGGCGGCGCAGTTCGTTCTCGTACGAGTCGAGCAGCCCGTCGGCGACGGAGCGGCTGCCGGGGAAGGGCAGTTCGCGCCGTCTGCCGGTGTCGAGGCCCGCGGCCGGCTTCACCGACGGGACGACCGGGCGGCGATGGGTGTCCTCGGTGATCAGCCGCTGCGCGGAGTCGGTGCGCAGCGCCTCGGCGAGCTTGCGCACGTTCTGGCGGGTGTCGGAGTCGGCGGTGGCGAGCGAGGAGAGCGGGTAGTCGGCGGTGATCACGCCGTCGGTGGGCCGGATCACGGTGAGGTCCGGGATTCCCTTGAGGACCGACTCGTAGTTGAGCAGGGCGTCGACATCGCCGCGCCGCGCGTACGCCCCCGCCAGCCAGCCCGAGGAACCCGAGGTCAGCTGCTGGCCCTTGAAGAACTCCTTGAGCCTCGGCGTCGCCTTCGCCACATCCGCGTCGGTCAGCGCGGACTGGGCGCCGGACAGGGCGGAGGCGACCGAGACCAGCGTGGAGAAACCGGAGTTGGAGCGGGCCGGGTCGGTCATGCCGTAGGTCAGCTTGCCGTCCTGCACGGCCTGTTCGATCTGCCCCCAGGTGACGTCCGCCGGCTTCCAGTGCAGCCGGGCCAGCGCCTCCTGCCGGACGCCGATCGCGACCGGACTCGACATGATCGGCGTCTCGGAGACGACCTTCTTCGCGGCGTCCGGACGCAGCCGCAGATAGTCGTTGGACGACAGCCACAGCGCGTCGTACGCCCCGTCGGTCGTGCCCTTCGCCACCATGTCGACCGCGTCGAGGGTGCCGATGTAGGTGGGGCGGACGGTGATGCCGGTTTCCTTGCTGATCTGCTCCAACACCGGCTTCATGTCGGTGAGTTCACTGGAGGCGAGGACGCGCAGGGTGCCGGGCCGGGGCGCGGTGTCGTCGGGCTCCGGGTGCGACTCGGGGGTACAGGCGGTCAGCAGGGCGGCGGCAGCCGCGAGGACGGCCAGGCGACGTCTCACGCCTTACCCCCGTCCAGGGCGCCCTGCGTCCGGCTGCGCTCCAAGTAGGAGCTGGCGTGCTGGAGTTCGGCGGTGAGGCTCTCGACCGTCGTCGCCATCGCCTCCGTGGCCTGGACCTTGTAGGTGTCGATCGCGTCCAGGGTGCGGTAGATCTGCTGGAAGGCGGAGCGCAGGGTCTCGGCGCCGACGGCCGGGTCGGCGGCGATGCGCTGGATCTCCCCGCTCTGTGTGCTCAGCATCTCGGCATTGCCGCGGATCAGCTCCTCGGTCGTCCCGCGCAACGCGTTGACCTGCTCGATGACCTTCTTCTGGTTGTCCAGGGCGGAGGCCAGCATCACGGAGATGCGCAGCGCCGAGACGGTCGTGGTGGCCGCGCGTTCGACGCCCTTGATCAGTTCCTCGTTGTTGCGGCGTACGACGTCCATGGCGAGGTAGCCCTGCGCGCACACCGCGAGCTGGGTGAGCAGGTCCTGGTGCTTCTGCCGGACCGGGAAGAGCACGTCCGCGCGGAGGTTGTCGGCCCGCTCCGGCTCGCTCACGGCCACGCCGCCGATGTGCCCCTCGACGGCGGTGTCGAGCGCTTCGGTGAGCACGACGTACTCCTGGAGCTTGCCCATGGTCTCCCACAGCCGCACCCGCTCGGTCTGCAACGCGGCGTTGTCGCGGCGCAGTTCGTCCTGGCCGCCGCGCAGCGAGCCGACGATCTTGTTCAGGGTGCCCTGTGCGGAGGCGTACTTGGCGACGTGGTCACGCAGCTTGTTGCCGCCGGGCAGCCGGGACAGGAACTTGCGGCCCTTGCTCGCGGGCAGATCGCGCGGGTCGAGGTCGTCGACGACCCGGCGGAGTTCGACGAGGGACCCGGCCACCTGGGACTGGGCGTCGCCGCCCTTGCCGGGCAGACTGCGGACGGCGCGATCCAGCATGCGGTTGGACTGTGCGGCGGCGCTGCGCATCTCACCGGAGCCGAGCGCGGTGATCTCGCCGACCTTGCCCGCGAACTCGGGCGAGCGGGAGTCGAGGCCGGCGAGCCCCGCTATGTACGCGGCGGCCTTGCGGGCCATGTCGTCGCGGACTTCCGCGTCGACGGGCACCAGGCCGCCGGCCTTCTCTCGGGGCACGGGCGCCACGGCTTCGGGCGGGGTGAGCGTGAGGACGTCGTCGCCGCTGAGCGTCGGCTCATGGCCGCTCGGGATGATGTGATTGAAGCTGCTCATAGGTATCCCCCGGATCAGCCGCGTGCCCGGCGGGCCATCTCGTGCAGCACCTCGGAGGTGGGCACGGGCGCCTGCCGGACACCGGTCAGCTGCTGGTTGAGGTAGGCGGCACGGTCGGCCGTGGCCGCGATGAACTCGGCGGTGTCGCCCTGCGGGCGGAAGCCGTGCTTGACGGCCAGCTTGCGCAGCGTCGGGTCGGTGCTGAGCAACTCCCCGAGCGCGCGGCCCTCGTCGGTGAGCGGTACGACGGTGTGGTCGCTGTTGACGGTCGTGTCGGGGTAGAGGACGACGAGGTCGTCGACCGACTTCTGTTCGCCGAGGAGCGTGGCGACCTGCGACTCGTACACCAGCACCAGCGGATTGCCGGCCCCGCTGATGAAGTCCCGGAACGGACCGTCCGAGCTGGACTGCTGGGCGCCCTGGACGGAGATCAGCTTGTGCAGCAGGGGCGCGGTGCGGTCGACGTCGGCCGTGCTCGCGGCGACCTTGCCGCCGCCCGCGACATAGGAGGCCGCGGCCAGATAGAGGGCGCCGGAGTTGGAGGACTCCGGGTCGGTGCTGGCGATGTAGAGGGTGCCGGTCAACTCCCCGTGCCGGTCGGCCCCCTTGAGCTGCTGCCAGGTCCGGTCGTGGCGGGCGGCGTCGAGATAGGCGGCCATCTTCAGGGTGCCGCGGCTCTTGCCGTCGAGCTTGGCCAGCCCGTTGGCGGCGAGCACATCGGCCGCGCTGCGGTGCGCCACCACGACGAGCGGTGAATAGAAGGGGCGCGGCAGGGGCTGGCGCACCTGGTATTTGGCGGCCAGTTGGTCGGCCGGGGCCTGGCTGGACGGGAA
The DNA here is from genome assembly GCF_053601275.1 of Streptomyces sp. NPDC004752. Lineage (NCBI taxonomy): Bacteria > Bacillati > Actinomycetota > Actinomycetes > Kitasatosporales > Streptomycetaceae > Streptomyces > Streptomyces sp. NPDC004752. Next base: position 4,375 of record NZ_JBSGBN010000011.1, read on the forward strand.
GGCGAAGTCGTACCCCTTGAGGTCGAGGCCCTCCATCGCCCAGGACCCCGATGACTCGGTCTTCACGGCGAAGCCCTTGGCGGCCAGGGCCTTCACCACGTCGGGATCGGCGAAGAACTCGGCCTTCTCCGATCCGATCACTCCCTGCACGGTCTTCGTTGCCGTGCCCTTGTCCTCGCCTTGTCGGCCTGCGATGACGGCAGCCACCACGCCGCCGATCAGCAGCACCGCGAGGACTATTCCCGCGATACGTCTCACGCGAGGCAGACTGCTCCCGGAATTCAACGTTCCGCGGAGGGGATGGTGAACGGAGGGTGTCGGGCCGATCCCGTTATGCAACAGGAATAAGCCATTCCGTCTGGCGGGTCGAGGGCGCCCGGTCCGCGCGTCGCTGCGGGTGCGCGCGGACCGGGGCCGTCCGGGAGGCCCTGTCCGGGTCAGTGGGTTGCGCTGAGTTCCGGCAGGTCGCTCAGGGCGGCGGCGTGGGCGTCCATGCGCTCGGCGGACAGGATCGCCGCCGTGGTGTCGGCGCGGGACGCCGCGACGACCAGGGCGCGCCCGGCCAGCGTGTGCGCCCGGTGGTGCAGGGCGGCCTGTCGGACGTCGGCTGGGCGGAGGTCTGCCGGGCGGAGGTCGGCCGCGGCGCCGGACGCGCGGACCGGGGCGCACCCTCCCCGCAGCCGGGTCACCTGCTCGGCGAGCCGTGCGGACGCCGCGTCCAGCTCGTCGGAGGGCGTGAGGGCGCGCAGCTCGTCCGTGACGGCGAGCAGGGCCGCGAGATGTCCGGCGAGCTGGATGTCCAGCTCCTCCTCGCGCGACCGGTGGGGGAAGTCGGAGGGGGTGCCGGCCATCGGGGTGCCGTGGGGGGACCGGTGCGACGGTCCGGGGCGAGTCGGTTCGTACATGGGAGATGGCCTCCTGTGCTCTGACAGGAAGCCATCCTAGCTTGGAATTCGTCTAAAGTTGACCCTGATCGCGTAAGCGGGTCGGGTGGTTACCCGGCGTGAGCCACGGCGCCCGGCCGACTCCCGCGCAGTTTGGGGCTGGAGCTGGGCTAGAGCTGCGCGTAGCCGTCCAGGAACGTGCCGATCCGGGTCACCGCGTCCCGCAGGTCCCCCACCGAGGGCAGCGTCACCACGCGGAAGTGGTCCGGTTCCGGCCAGTTGAAGCCCGTGCCCTGGACGACCATGATCTTCTCGCGGCGCAGCAGATCGAGGACCATCTGGCGGTCGTCCTTGATCTTGAAGACGTTCGGGTCCAGGCGCGGGAAGAGGTACAGCGCGCCCCTGGGTCGCACACAGGTCACGCCCGGGATCTGCGTCAGCAGCTCGTAGGCGACGTCCAGCTGCTCCTTCAGCCGCCCGCCCGGCAGCACCAGCTCGTTGATCGTCTGGCGTCCGCTCAGGGCGGCCACGACGCCGTGCTGGCCCGGCATGTTCGCGCACAGGCGCATGTTCGCCAGGATCGTCAGGCCCTCGATATAGGAGTCGGCGTGCGCCCGCGGCCCGGAGATCGACATCCAGCCCACCCGGTAGCCGGCCACCCGGTACGCCTTGGACATGCCGTTGAAGGTCAGCGTCAGCAGGTCCGGAGCGACCGCGGCCGTCGGGGTGTGGGTGGCGTCGTCGTAAAGGATCTTGTCGTAGATCTCGTCCGAGCAGACCAGCAGGTTGTGCCGGCGGGCGATGTCCGTGAGGCCCTTCAGCACCGCCTGGTCGTACACCGCGCCCGTCGGGTTGTTCGGGTTGATGATCACGATCGCCTTGGTGCGGTCGGTGACCTTGCGCTCCACATCGGCGAGGTCGGGCATCCAGTCGGACTGCTCGTCGCAGCGGTAGTGGACGGCGGTGCCGCCGGAGAGCGAGACGGCGGCCGTCCACAGCGGGTAGTCGGGGGCCGGTACGAGGACCTCGTCCCCGTCGTCGAGGAGCCCCTGCATCGCCATCACGATCAGCTCGGAGACGCCGTTGCCGATGTAGACGTGCTCGACGTCGGTCTCGATGCCGAGGGTCTGGTTGTGCATGACGACCGCGCGGCGCGCCGCGAGCAGGCCCTTGGCGTCGCCGTAGCCGTGCGCCGACGACATATTGCGGAGGATGTCCTCCAGGATCTCGGGCGGGCACTCGAAGCCGAACGCGGCCGGGTTGCCGGTGTTCAGCTTGAGGATCCGGTGCCCGGCCGCCTCCAGCCGCATCGCCTCCTCGAGCACCGGGCCGCGGATCTCGTAACAGACGTTGGCGAGCTTGGTCGACTGGATCACCTGCATGTCCGCGAGCTTACGACCAGGTAACGCCCCTTGGATGGTGTTCTCTGCCACGTGAGACGCCCGACCGCGGGCCACCGCCCCGGCGGGCGGCCCGCGGAACCCGCGAAAACAGGCGGCCGTGGCGGCCCGGAACCCGCGCCGGCCCGCGACGGGAATTCGTCGTCTCGCATCCACCAGGACGAGTGACCCGCGGGCATTGCCGACGGCTCGGGGGCGGGCGCGCCGTACGGGTGGGGCGACTGTGTTCGGCCGGGCGAGTGACCCGTCTGGTGGTCCAACTGGGGCCGGATGTCGGGGAGTCGGGGTGGCCGGTGCCCTGCGTGGGGATGTGTACGGCTTCTTGCTGTCGGCCCTCGATGGCTTCACAATGCGCATGACAAGACTGTGGCGGCCGGAAGATCTCCGGTCGCTTACGTCTGCAGAGGGGACCCCCACATGAACAAGCCTCTCCTTGCCGCGCTCGCGACCCTGGTGATCACCGGGGCGGGCATGGCGCCCGCAGCCGCCGCCACGGCGACGGACGCCACCGGCACGGCGGCGAAGTCCGCCGTCGCGAAGTCCGCCGCGCCCGCGATCCAGGCCGTCGACTTCGCCGGCACCGTCGCGCTCAGCAACTGCTCCGGCTCCGTCGTCCGCTTCCCGGACTCCGCCGACACCGACCCGGCCCTGGTGCTCACCAACGGGCACTGCCTGGAGACCGGCTTCCCGGCCGCCGGCCAGGTCATCGTCGACCAGGCGTCCAGCCGCACCTTCGGCCTGCTCGACGCCTCGGCCACCGAGGTCGGCACGCTGCACGCCGACAAGATCGCCTACGCGACGATGACCGACACGGACGTCACGATCTACCAGCTGACCACCACGTACGAGCAGATCAAGAGCGAGTACGGGATCGACGCCCTGACGGTGCAGGAAACACACCCGACCGCCGGCACCGCCATCACGGTCGTCTCCGGCTACTGGAAGCGGACCTACGCCTGCTCCATCGACGGCTTCGTCTACCGCCTGAAGGAGGGCGACTGGACCTGGAAGGACTCCGTCCGCTACACCTCGGACTGCGACACCATCGGCGGCACCTCGGGCTCCCCGGTGATCGACGACGCCACCGGAAAGGTCGTCGCCGTCAACAACACCGGCAACGAGGACGGTGCCCAGTGCACCGAGAACAACCCCTGTGAGGTCGCCGAGGACGGCACCGTCACCGTCCGCCAGGGCATCAACTACGCCGAGGAGACCTACCAGATCCCGGCCTGCTTCACGACCGGCAACAAGCTGGACCTGAGCGCTGGCGACTGCACCCTGCCCAAGCCGTAGCGCTCCGCTCGGTGGGGCCGGGATGCGTCGTAGTCGGGCTGCGCCGTCGGTCGGCTGCGGCGGCATTGTGGCTGGTCGCGCAGTTCCCCGCGCCCCTTTGGGGCCCGTTTGGGGCGCTGCCGACGGCAGTGCGCTCGGTCCATTCAGCCGCTGCCTTCGGCGGTCAGGCGGGGGTCCGGCGGATCGCCGGTCCGGCCAGCTCATCCGTTCGGTGGGGCCGTGATGCGTCGTGTTGTCGGTCGGCTGCGGCGGTGTTGTGGCTGGTCGCGCCCGCGCGGCGGAGCCGCATAATGACACAGCCCCGCGCCCCTTTGGGGCGCTGTCAGGCGGGGGTTCGGCGGATCGCTCGTCCCGCCAGTACGTCCGTGCGGCGGCCGTTCTCGATCACGAACCGGCCGTCGACCAGGACGTACGGGATGCCGGTGGGCAGCGTGCGCGGCTGTTCATAGGTGGACCCCGCCGCGACCGTACGGGGGTCGAACAGGACCAGGTCGGCGCGGTACCACTCGCGGACGAGCCCGCGGTCCGGCAGACGCAGCCGGGCCGCGGGGCGCGAGGTGAGGTGCGCGACGCACTCCTCCAGGGTCAGCACCCCCAACTCCCGTACGTACCGGCCCAGATAGTGCGGAAAGGTGCCGTACGCGCGCGGATGCGGCTTGGCGCCCCGCAGGATGCCGTCCGAACCGCCGGTGTGCACGCCGTGCCGCATGATCGCGCGGACGTTCTCCTCGTGGCCCACATGCTGGAGGATCGTGGACCCCAGCCGGTCCTCGACCAGCAGCCTGCGGGCCGTCGTCCAGGGCGCCTCGCCGCGCCGCCGCGCCGACTCCAGGACCGTGCGGCCGACATGGTCGGCGAGGGCCGGGTCGGTCACCCCGGAGATCTCGATCGTGTCCCACTCGACGGGCACGCCGTGGCAGCCGTCGGAGCCGACGGCCTCCAGGTGGTGCCGGATCCGCTCGGCGGTCGCCTCGTCGGTGAGCCGCCCGAGGATCTCCTCCGGGCCGCCCTCGCTCGCCCAGCCGGGCAGCAGCGCCGCGAGCGTCGTACAGCCCGGGGTGTAGGGGTAGGTGTCGAGGCTGATGTCGCCGCCGGCGGCGAGCGCGTCGTCCAGGAGGGCCAGCAGCTCGGGCGCGCGGCCCTTGTTCACACCGAAGTTGAGGGTGGCGTGCGCGAGGTGCAGGGCGCAGCCCGCCGTGCGGGTCAGCTCCACCATCTCCGCGTACGCCGCCAGTGCGCCCGCCCCGTAGGAACGGTGGTGCGGGCAGTAATAGCCGCCGTACCGGGCCACCACCCGGCACAGCTCGGTGAGTTCCGCGTCCTTTGCGTACATGCCGGGCGTGTAGGTGAGCCCCGACGACATGCCGACCGCGCCCTGCTCCATGCCCTCGGCGACCAGCCGCCGCATCCGGTCCAGCTCTGCGGGCGAGGCCGGACGGTCCTCCCAGCCGACGGCGAGCGCGCGCACCGTGCCCTGCGGGATCAGATAGGCGGCGTTGACGGCGATGCCCCCATCCAGCCGGTCCAGGTACTCGCCGACGGACCGCCAGTCGAAGTCGATGTCGTCGCCGTACCCGTTCCAGCCGGTGATCGCCCGGCGCACCTCGTCGAGCGTGCGGTCGTCGACCGGGGCGTACGACAGCCCGTCCTGCCCGATGACCTCCAGGGTCACGCCCTGCGCGGCCTTCGCGCTGTGGTCGGGATCGCGCAGCAGGGCGAGATCGCTGTGGGCGTGCATGTCGATGAAGCCGGGGGAGAGCACCAGCCCCTCGGCGTCCAACTCGCGGCGGGCCTCGGGCCGCCCGCAGCCCGCCTGGGCGGCCTCCTGGACGATCGAGACGATCCGGCCGCCGTCCACCACCACGTCGGCGCGGTACGACGGACGCCCGCTGCCGTCCACGACGTCCGCGTCCCTGATGACCAGCTCTGCCACGCGCTGCCTCCTAGAAGAACGTGCGGATGTATTCGACGACCGTGCCGTCCGCCTCGGTCAGCGGGATCAGCTGCCACTTGTCGAAGGACGTGCACGGGTGGGACAGGCCGAGCCCGATCCAGTCGCCGACCTCCAGGTCCGCCTCCGGTTCGGTGCGCAGCCAGGCGTGCTGGTCGGACAGGCCGGTCACCGAGACCCCGGTCGCCGGCCGCTGCGTGCCGTTCCTGCGTACCACCAGGGCGCAGGGCAGGCCGAGGTCGTGGGCCGCGTCCCGCTTGCCCGCGTTGGCGAACGCCTGCTCGGCCGAGGGGCGCGAGACGATCTGCGCCCACAGCCGGAAGGCGGGCTCCAGGGCGCCCTCCCGCGGAATCCGGTGGAAGGGGGTCAGCCCGCGGTAGTGGCCGTCGTCGTGCGAGACATAGGCGCCGGAGCGGAGCAGCTTCAGGACGGGGCGGGACAGCGGCGGGAGTTCGGCGAACACATCGGCCACCGCGTCGAACCAGGCGCTGCCGCCCGCGCTGACGACGACCTCCCCGGCGTCCGCGAACCGGCCCGCCCGGTCGAAGTCCGCGGCGAGCGCGACCAGCCGGCGCAGCCACGCGTGCACCCGCTCCGGGTCGGCCCGCGGCACCTCGCCCTCGTACCCGGCGACACCGACCAGCCGCAGCGTCCCCGCGGCCGCCACCGCGTCCGCGACCGCCGCGCACTCCGCCTCCGTCCGCACGCCGGTGCGGGCGCCCTCGCCGGCGGCCAGTTCGACCACCACGTCCACCGGGCGGGCGGCCCCGCGCAGTGCCGCGTCCATCAGCGCCACGCCGCGCACCGAGTCGACGTAGCAGACGAAGCGGAAGGACGGGTCCGCGGCGAGTTCGGCGGCGATCCAGCGCAGGGCCGCAGCGTCCACCAGTTCGTTGGCGAGGAAGACCCGCTCGACGCCGAACGCCCGCGCCACCCGCACCTGGTGCGGCACCGCCAGCGTGATGCCCCAGGCGCCGTGCGCGAGCTGACGGTGGAAGAGCTGCGGGGCCATGGACGTCTTGCCGTGCGGGGCGAAGGCGAGGCCGTGCCGGGCCGCGTATGTCTCCATGAGCTTCAGGTTGTGCTCAAGGCGCTCGGCGGACAGCGTGAGCACGGGGGTGGCGAAGCCGTCGGTGAAGAGGTTGCGGCGCTGGGCGGCCAGTTCGCCGACGGTCAGCCCGGTGGCGTCCGGCGGGAGGCCCTTGAACCGGTGGTCGACGCGTTCCTCGGCCAGGCGGGCGAGCGCCTCGATGCTCATGGAACCTCCCTGATCAGGTGCGTTGCGCTATCTGCAACGACCGTTGCGTATATCGCTCACTGCTGTCTAACATCTCGGCCAACGCGGGGTCAACGGAGCCGCCGTGACCCGCGTCCGCACCGAGGAGCCATGACGACCGTGACCGACACCGGACCCCGCACCGACCCCGACGTCGTGGATGTCGTGGACGTCGTCGCGCTCGGCGAGTCCATGGTCACGTTCCTGCCCACTCGCACCGGCCGCCTCGCCGACGTGCCCTCCTTCGACCGTGCCATCGGCGGCGCCGAGTCCAACGTGGTCTGCGTCCTGGCCGCCGCCGGGCACTCCACGCGCTGGGTCAGCCGGGTCGGCGCCGATGGCTTCGGCGACCATCTCGTCGGGGCGATCGGGGGATACGGCGTCGACGTCGCCTCGGTGCGGCGGGACCCGGCGCGGTCCACCGGGATCTACTTCCGCACCGCCGGCGACCGGGCGGACGACGACCACGAAGTGGCCTACTACCGGGCCGGTTCGGCGGCCTCCGCGATGACCGTCGACAATATGGACCTGGCGGCGCTGCAGGCCGCACGCATCCTGCATCTGTCCGGGATCACGGCCGCGCTCTCCGACGGCTGCCTCGACCTGCTGCGCGCACTCACCGCGCCTTGGCCCGGCCGCCGCCCCCTCGTCTCCTTTGACGTGAACCTCCGCCCCGGCCTGTGGCGCGACGCCGCCGCCCCCCGGGTGCTGCTCGACCTGGCCCGCGGCTGCGACCTGGTCTTCGTGGGCACCGACGAGGCGGAGGCGGCCTGGGGCGTCGCGGCCGACCCGGACGCGATCCGCACCCTCCTGCCGGAGCCCCGGGTCCTGGTGGTGAAGGAGGGCGCCCGGGGGGCGACGGTCTTCGAGCGCGCCGCCGCGCCTGGTGCGCCTGGCATGTCCGGTACGTCTGGCACGTCCGGTGCGCCTGCCGTGCCTGGTGGGCCCGCCGTGCCCGACGGGGGCGATGCGAGCGCCATGGGCGGTGCGACCGGTGCCGACGCGGTGCGCGGTACGGGGGGTACGTACGACGTTGATGATGCCGGGGACGCCCGGCCAGTGCGCACCGGCCCCGGCCGTACCGGGTCCGGCCGCGCTGACCCCGGCCGTACCGACTCCGGCCGTACCGACTCCGGCCGTACCGGGGGCGGGCGGGGACCGGACCGAGGGGCGCGGCCCGGTCCCGGCCCGGTCACCCGTACCTCCGTGCCCGCGCTGTGCGTCGACGTCGTCGCGCCCGTCGGCGCCGGTGACGCCTTCGCCGCCGGGTTTCTGTCGGCGACGCTGCGCGGGCTGCCCGCGCGGGAGCGGCTCCGGTCCGGGCATCTCATGGCCGCCGCCGCGCTCACCGTGCCCGGCGACCTCGCCCTGCCCCCCGCCAGGGACCACGCCGACCGGCTGATCGCCCTGGACGACGCGGCGTGGGGGAGACTTCGACTCGGCCCCGGCTGGACACGTACCGCAGGCCGGGCCGACGAGGAGGTACCCGGACCATGAGCCAGACCGTCGACCGCGCGCTGAGCATCCTGCCGCTGCTCGCCGAGGGCCCCGCCGACCTCGGCCGGGTCGCCGACCGGCTCGGCGTGCACAAGTCCACCGCGCTGCGCCTGCTGCGCACCCTGCACGAACACGGCCTCGTCTACCGCCAGGCCGACCATCGCTACCGGCTCGGCGCCCGCCTCTTCGCCCTCGCCCAGGAGGCGATGGAGAACCTCGACATCCGCGAGATCGCCCACCCCCACCTCGTCCGCCTCAACGAGAGCTGCGGACACACCGTCCACCTCGCCGTGTACGAGGAGCACGAGGTGCTCTACATCGACAAGGTGGACAGCCGCTACCCGGTGCGCATGTACTCGCGGATCGGCAGGCCCGTCGCCCTCACCGTCGCCGCCGTCGCCAAACTGCTCCTCGCCGACCTGCCCGAGGCCGAACGCCGCGCGCTCGCGGAGCGGCTCGACTACCCCATGTACACGGCCCGTTCCACCCCCAATGCCACCGCCTTCCTACGGGAGTTGGACAAGGTCCGGGAACAGGGCTGGGCCGCCGACCTCGGCGGCCACGAGGAGTCCATCAACTGTGTCGCCGCCCCCGTCCGCGGCACCGACGGCCGGGTGGTCGCCGCGATGTCCGTGTCCGCGCCGAACGTGGTCGTCACCGCCGACCAACTCCTCACCCTGCTCCCGCAGGTGCGCCGCACCGCCGACGCCATCAGCGGCGAGTACTCCGGCAGAACTCCCGTTCCTCCAGCAGAACTCCAGTGAAGGAAACCCCCGCATGACCGAGAAGATCGCGCTCACCCCCACGACCCACACCACCCCGCCCGCGAAGTTCTCGCACGGGGTCAGGAAGGGCAACTTCCTCCAGGTCGCCGGCCAGGTCGGTTTCCTCCCCGCCGAGCCGGGCAAGCCCCCCACACCCGCCGGCCCCACCCTGCGCGAGCAGACCCTCCAGACCCTCGCCAACGTCAAGTCGATCCTGGCGGAGGGCGGCGCGAGCTGGGACGACGTGATGATGATCCGCGTCTATCTCACCGACGTCGACCACTTCGCCGAGATGAACGAGATCTACAACACCTACTTCGAGGAGCAGGGCCTCACCCAGCCGCCCGCCGCGCGCACCACCGTCTATGTCGGCCTGCCCGCAGGACTCCTCATCGAGATCGACGCGCTCGCCGTACTCGACTGACCGCCCCCCACCGCACCAGGGACCGTCCTGGAGTCGGACCGATAGGACTGATAGGGCTGACAGGACTGTTAGGCCCGATCAGCCCTATCGGTCCCGTCGGTCGCGGGGCTTCGCGGTCGCGGCCCTGTTGTGCCTGTTCGTACGGCGAGTTGACCGGCCTCGCGTGGGGGCGGCGTCACCAGGGTGAACCGGAGTGAAGGGTGGGCTGACTGGTTCCGGCACAGGAACGTCGTCCATACTGCCCGCGTGGAGCAGCGCATAGGATCGAGCAGCCAGCCCATCGAGGGCGCCGGATTCGACCCGGCCTTCATTCCCGGGATCACCGCGCCCGTGTCGGCGGAGCGGCAGGACACCGAGCCCGAGGACGCCGTCGAGCCCGAGGAGACGGTCTCGGCCAAGGACGCGGTTTCGGCCAAGGACACGGACTCGGCCGAGGACGCGGTTTCGGCCAAGGAGACGGCCTCGGTCGAGGAGACGGAAGCGCCCGCCGCGAAGACCGAGGAGGCCGCCGAGAGCGAGCCCGAGCGGGGCGAGGACGGCGCAGGGCCGGACGGCCCGGTCTTCGAGGCCGCCGACCGCCGTGCCCGGATAGTGGCCGACCGCAAGGGCGTCCGGCTCCGCCTCGACGAGGAGTCCTGCGAGTTCCGCTGGGACGAGATCGGCGCGGTCGAGACGGAGTCGCCCCGCTTCGGAAAGCGGTTCACCATCACGGTGCACACCCCTGACCGCCGCTGGTACCCGATCGAGATCGAGGCGTCGGCCAGGACGCGGTTCAAGGAGTGGGAGGAGCAACTGGACACGGTGCTCGACGCCTACTTCGAGGAGTAGTGACGCGGACGGGGGCGGCGGCCGAAGCCGCCGCCCCCGGGTCTTCCCACACCGCACCCTCCCCAGTCGGTCCGGACCAACCCGCTCTCAAGAGGTCCGGACCAGAAGTCTGTGTGCGCGAGACGTTCGCGAGACGTTCAACCTGTCCTGGTTTGAAGTGAGTTGTGTGAGGGTGGATCCCGTTCGGCTACACAAACGGTGTTCTCCGGTCACAGAGGCGTGGATACAGTGCTCACGTAGTCACGCAGTGAAGTCGTCCCGGCGCACCGGAGTCATCCCCCGGTGCGCCCACGGATGTGAAGAGCGGGGAGTCGCGCGTGCCAACTGCCATCGCCGTGACCAGCGCCGACATGGCGCTGTCCGCGCAGGACGAACGGACCATGCCCGCCGTCGTCCTGCGGGACCTCGACAAGCGGCCGCTCGACCAGGCGCTCGCCGAGCTGCACGCGCTCGTCGAGCAGCACGGGCATCTGATCGTCGTCGGCTCGCAGGCCGCTCCCGCGGCGCTGATCCAGCGGCTGCACACCCTCCGGTCGCTCATGGAGAGCGACCGGATCGCCCTGTTCCGGCCCGCCCTGCCGCCCCTCGGAATCGCCGTCCTGGCCCGCCAGTTGCGTCAGCTCGCCTCCTGCGACCTCAGCCCGGGCGTGCTCGCCTCCGCGGGCCGTCTGCTCACCCACTACATCCACGCCGGCGCGGTCCTCGGTTCGGTCGCCAAGCTGGACCGGGTGCCCGTGGGGCTGAAGGCGCACGCCAAGTCCTGGGTGCCGGGCAGCCAGTTCGCGGTGGTCGCCCATCCGCAACCCCAGCTCGTGCGGATCGGCCCCGAAGCGACCCTGTCCGGACCCGAGTTCAGCACCTGGATGCTGGTCGCCAAGGGGCATCTGCAGTCCGAGTGGATCGGCACGCTCGGCACGGCATGGGGTGCGCACGGGGTGCGTGAGGCCCCGCTGCCGGCCGAGTCCGCGAGCTGGTGGGGGACGGGCCGGATCGTCGAGTTCTGCGGCTATCTCGGCGACCTCTCCGTCCTCTACCAACTGGTCACCTCCGTACGGCAGAGCACCTGCCACTGGTGCGGCATCGACGTCATCGGCGACCGTTGTGTCTTCTGCTCCGCGACCCCGCCGGGCCAGGAGCCATCCGCCCCACGGGCCCTCGAACAACGGACGCCCGCCTGACCGTCCGGCACCGCGACACCGCTCACCCATACGACTGCGCACGACCGATTCCCCCAATGAGGTTGCACGGTTCATGAACTCCCGTCAGCGCCGCGGCGTGATACTCCTGATCCTGTCGGTCGTCTGCGCCCTCGGCGCGTTCACCGGCGTGCTCTTCGTCATCGACGACGTGAAGTCCAAGGTCGGCCCCGAGGTCACCGCGTACCGGCTCACGTCGAACGTGGCGCCGTACACGCCACTGAACACGGGCCAGTTCGAGAAGATCCGGATGCCTGAGCGCTGGTTGTCGGCCAATGCCGTCACCGATCTGCGGCAGATCCGGGGCAAGATCGCCGTGACCACCCTGCGCGAGGGCTCCCTGCTGCAGACCGACATGATCGTCGAGCAGCCCGCCCTCCAGTCGGGGGAGCAGGAGGTCGCCATCATGATCGACGCGGCCACCGGCGTGGCCGGCAAGATCACCCCGGGCTCCCGGGTCAACGTCTACGCCACCTTCGAGGGCAGGCGGGAGGGCGACCCCGACCAGTCCAAGATCATCGTGACCAACGCCCGGGTCCTCGACGTCGGCAAGCTGACCTCCCTGGAGCCGGACAACAAGAACCAGCAGCCGACCGACGCCGTCCCGATCACCTTCGCGCTGTCCACCATCGACGCCCAGCGCATCACGTACGCCGAGTCGTTCGCCCAGCGGGTCAGGCTCGCCCTGGTGGCACCCGGCGGCGAGACCACCGTCCCGGACAAGGACCGCACCTACGAACTCGCGACGGACAAGTGAGAGGCGGTCCGCATGCCCACCAGAATCCTCCCGGCCGTCGGTGACCCGGACGCCGTACGCTCCCTCATCACCCTGCTCAGCCAACTGCCGGACGCCGAACCGCTCCCCCCGGTCGGCGACTCCACCCAGCTCGTCGACACCCTCACCCGGCTCGCCGCCGAGTCCGTCGACGAACTGCCCGAGGTCGTCGTCGTGCACGAGCGGATCGGACCCGTACCCGCGCTCGAACTCGTCCGCGAGATCGCCCTGCGCTTCCCCGCCGCCGGCGTCATCCTCGTCACCACCGACGCCGGCCCGGGCCTGTTCGCCGCCGCCATGGACTCCGGCGCCCGCGGCCTGGTCGCCCTCCCGCTGAGCTACGACGAACTGGCCAGCCGGGTGCACGCGGTGGCCCAGTGGTCACAGGGCGTACGCCGGCATCTCGGCCACGGCGCCGACGTGTTCGACGGCACCGGCGGCGCCGGTGGCACCGTCGTCACCGTCAGCGGCGCCAAGGGCGGCGTCGGCACCACCTTCGCCGCCGTCCAGCTCGCCCTCGCCGCCCAGGCGTCCGGCCGGTCCACCGTCCTGGTCGACATGGATCTGCAGACCGGCGACATCGCCTCCTACCTGGACATCCAGTTCCGCCGCTCCGTCGTCGACCTGGCCGCCATCACCGACATCTCCCCGCGCGTCCTTGCCGACGCCGTCTTCCGCCATGACACCGGCCTCGCCCTGCTGCTCGCTCCCGGCGAGGGCGAACGCGGCGAGGAGGTCACCGACCGCGCCGCCCGGCAGATCATCGGCGCCCTGCGCTCCCGCTACGAGGTGGTCGTCGTGGACTGCGGCGCCCAGCTCAGCGGGGCCGGCGCGACCGCCGTGGAGATGGCCGAGACGGCGCTGCTGCTGACCACCCCGGACGTGGTCGCCGTACGGGCCGCCAAGCGCACCGTGCGCATGTGGGACCGGCTCCAGATCCGCAAGGCGGAGGAGACCACCGTCGTCGTCAACCGCCACACCAGGAGCACGGAGATCCAGCCGCAGCTGATCCAGCGCATCACCGGCACCGCGCTGGCCCGTACGACGGTCCCCGCGGGCTTCAAGGAACTCCAGGGCGTCGTGGACGCCGGGCGGGTCCACGAACTCGACGGCCGGAGCGCGGTGAAACAGGCCCTGTGGGCGCTCGCGGGCGAACTCGGCCTGGCCGGCGCGCCCGACGGACCGGCGCACCGCGGCGGCCGGCCACGCGGCGATCGGCCACGCGGCGATCGGCCACGCGGCGACCGGGGCGCGATGAGCTTCCGGCGCCGGAAGGAGTGAACGGCATGGACCGGCCGGCCCGTGACCGGGGTCAGGTCAGCATCGAACTCCTCGGCATGACCCCGCTGATCCTGTTGACCCTGGTGCTGATGTGGCAGTGCGTCCTCGTGGGGTACACCTACACGCTCGCGGGGAACGCTGCCGACGAGGCGGTACGGGCCGCGACGGCCGCGGCGCCGGGCGAGCGGCAGGCCGCCTGCCAGGAGGCGGGACTCCGGCACCTGTCGGAGGCGTGGAAGGGGAATGCCACGGTGACGTGCGGGGGGAGCGGCTATGTGACCGCCGACGTGTCCCTCAAGGTGCCCGTCCTCTTCCCGGGGACCGTCGCCTTCCCGGTCACCGTCCACGGCCACGCGGGCGCGGTGGAGGAGGCGAAACACTGAGATGCGCCATGACCGCGAATCCGCGATCCGCAGCCTGGACGGTGACATGGCCGCCCGGCGCGGAAAGACCGACTCGGGCACCCGACGCCCGGATGGCCAGGCGTACACCGGGCGCCTGGACGGCGGCTTGGGTGCCTGGCGTCTGGTCGGAGGGGTGCGCTTGCGGCGCCGGGGTGGTGACCTTGGTGTCCGGTGGGGGGAGGGTGGTTTCGGGGGCCTGAGCCGGGGAGGCGGCTTGGGAGCCTGGCATCTGGTCAATGGGGTGCGCTTGCGGCGCCGGGACGACGACTTGGACGGTCGGCGGCGGGGCGGAGCGGTGCGCCTGCGGCGTCGGGGTGGTGGCTTGGACGGTCGGGGGCGGGGTGGAGGGGTGCGCTTCTGGCGTCGGGACCGCGACCTCGGTGTCCGGCAGGGCGGCTTCGGTGTCCCGAGCCGGGGTGGTGACCCGGACGCCCGGAGTTCGGCTGGTGGCCTCGGCGCCCGCCGTGTCGGCCGGGGGCTTCGGGTGGTCGGGGTGGGCATCGGGTCTCGCGTCGGCCTCGGCCGTTCCCGTACTCGTCTTCGTGATCTGGGTGCTTGGCGTGGGGATGGTGCCGTGCGCGCTCGCCGCTTGGGAGGCACTCCCCGGGACGTCGGTCCCGGCCTCGGCCTTCGCTCGCGTCTCAGTCGGCTTCGCCAACGCCCCGGCGGGCCCCGCCCCCGTCTCAGTGAGCTTCCAGCCCGCCCCGGTGAGCTTCGCCCCCGCCCCGGTGGGCTTCGAGCCCGTCTCCGTGGGCTTCGTGCTCGCCCCGGTGGGCTTCGTGCCCGTCTCCGTGGGCTTCGTGCTCGCCCCGGTGGGCTTCGTGCCCGTCTCCGTGGGCTTCGTGCTCGCCCCGGTGGGCTTCGTGCTCGCCCCCGTGGGCTTCGTGCCCGTCTCCGCGGCGTTCGTCGTTTCGGTGGCCCGCGCCGCGCCAGCGTCCCCGGTGGCCGGGGCCCGGAGCGGGTCGTACGGGTCCGCCGGTCCGCCCCGCGTGTTCCGCGTCGGGATCGCGGGCAAGTCGCCATCGAATACCTGGGGTTCATCCCGATCCTGCTTCTCGTCGCTCTCGCCGGTATCCAGATCGGGCTCGTCGCGTACACCGCACAGCAGGCGGGGACGGCGGCGCGCGCGGGGGCCCGGGCCGCCTCGTTGCGGCAGGACGCCGCCCAGGCATGCACGGGCGCGGTCAGCGACTGGCTCGCCGACGGCACCCGGTGTGCGACCGCCGAGCTGGGCGACTCGGTCGAGGTCACCGCCACCGTCCACATCCCCTCGGTCGCCTTCGGCTGGGACTTCGGGGACGCCCGCAAGTCCGCGACCATGCCGCTCGACCACTGAACGAGGAGCAGCCCAGCCATGAGCCTGCGGGCACGCATCAACTCCCCCGAGGAGCAAGGCAACCGGGGCGAGGACGGCCACCTGGTCGCCTCCTACCGGGCCAAGCTCCTGGAGGAGATCGACCTCGCGGAGATGAGTTCGCTCGCGGCGGCCGAGCGCCGGGCCCGCCTTGAGCGGGTGCTCGGCCACATCATCAGCCGCGAGGGCCCGGTCCTGTCGACCGTCGAACGCTCCCAGCTGATCCGGCGCGTCGTGGACGAGGCGCTCGGCCTCGGCATCCTGGAACCCCTGCTGGAGGACCCGTCCATCACCGAGATCATGGTGAACGGCGCCGACGCGATCTTCGTGGAACGCGGCGGCCGGGTCGAGCAGTTGCCGCTGCGCTTCGGCTCCGCGGACCAGCTGATGCAGACGATCGAGCGGATCGTCTCGACGGTCAACCGCCGGGTGGACGAGTCCAACCCGATGGTCGACGCCCGCCTCCCGTCCGGCGAGCGCGTCAACGTCATCATCCCGCCGCTGTCCCTCACCGGCCCCATTCTCACCATCCGCCGCTTTCCGCGCTCCTTCACCCTCCAGGAGCTGATCGGCTTCGGCTCACTGGACGAGCACATGCTGTTCCTGCTCGCGGGCCTGGTGCAGGCGAAGTTCAACATCATCGTCTCCGGGGCCACCGGCACCGGCAAGACGACCCTGCTCAACGC
Source organism: Streptomyces sp. NPDC004752 (assembly GCF_053601275.1). Taxonomy (NCBI): domain Bacteria; kingdom Bacillati; phylum Actinomycetota; class Actinomycetes; order Kitasatosporales; family Streptomycetaceae; genus Streptomyces; species Streptomyces sp. NPDC004752. Next base: position 20,388 of record NZ_JBSGBN010000011.1, read on the forward strand.
CCTGTCCGGACTCATCCCGGCGCACGAGCGGATCATCACCATCGAGGACTCGGCCGAACTCCAGCTCCAGCAGACCCACGTCGTCCGCCTGGAGTCCCGCCCGCCGAACGTCGAGGGCAAGGGCCAGGTCACCATCCGCGACCTGGTGCGCAACTCGCTCCGTATGCGCCCCGACCGCATCGTGGTCGGTGAGGTCCGCGGCGGCGAGTCCCTGGACATGCTCCAGGCGATGTCCACGGGCCACGACGGCTCCCTGGCGACCGTGCACGCGAACAGCGCCGAGGACGCCCTCACCCGGCTGCAGACCCTCGCCTCCATGTCCGACGTCGAGGTCCCCTTCGTCGCCCTGCACGACCAGATCAACAGCGCCGTGGACGTCCTCGTCCAGCTCACCCGGTTCGCCGACGGCGCCCGCCGCATCACCGAGATCGCCCTGCTCGACAGCCACGGCAGCGAGCCGTACCGGCTGGCCACCGCGGCCCGCTTCGACGCCCGGCCCATGACCCCCGACGGCCGCGTCCACGGCACCTTCCGGTACTTTCCGCTCCCGCGCCGCACCGCCGACCGCCTCTACATGGCGAGCCAGCCTCTGCCGCAGGCGTTCGGCGTCGCCCAGAGCGCGGACCAGCTCGCCACCCGAGAGGCCAGGTAGGTAGGCACCCATGGAACTGCACACGCTCGTCATGCTTACTACCGGCGTCACCCTGCTGGCCTGTGCCCTGGCCGTCGTCGGCGTGCACACCTACGCCTCGGGCCGGGCCCAGCGCGCCGCCCTCGTCGAACGCCTCAGCCACGCCGGCCAGATCCCGGCCACCGGCCGCCGGCGCCGCTTTCGCACCCTCGACCGCCGACTGCGTCGCACCCGGCTCGGCCGACGGCTGGAACTGCGTCTCCTGGCGACCGGACTGGACGTCACACCGGGCGAGTTCTTCGCGTACATGCTCGCCGTGGTCGTCGCGCTGTGGCTGATCGGGCAGGCCGTCCTCGCCCCCTTCTTCGGCCCGATCGCCGGGCTGGCCGGCGTGTGGGCGGCCCTGCTGTTCCTCAACTGGCAGCGGCAGAAACGCATCGAACGCTTCATCAACCAACTCCCGGAACTCGCCCGCATCCTGGCCAACGCCACCCAGGCCGGCCTCGCCCTGCGCACCGCGATCGGCCTGGCCGCGGAGGAGCTGGAGGCCCCCGCGGGTGAGGAACTGGCCAAGGTTTCTGACCAGTTGGCGATCGGCCACTCCATGGACGACGCCCTGAGCGAACTGGCCGATCGGCTGCCGTCGCGCGAGCTGGTCGTGCTCGTCACCACCCTTGTGCTGTCGAACCGCGCGGGCGGCCAGGTGGTCGGCGCGCTGCGCAATCTGACCGAGACGCTGGAGGAACGCAAGGAGACCCGGCGCGAGATCCGCACCCAGCTCTCCCAGGTGACCATGACGTCGTACGCCGTCCCCGCGCTCGGTGTGGGCGCGCTGTTCCTCATGAACGGCGTCAAGGACGGCGCCCTCGACCGGATGACCGGCTCACCGATCGGCCAGGCATGCGTGGTGATCGCGTTCGCGATGTACGCGGTCGGGTTCGTCCTCATCCGCCGGATGAGCCGTATCGACGTCTGAGGACCGAGCCGGAAAGGAACGGAAGGAGGGGATCTCTATGGGACTTCTGCTGGCGGTGGTGATGGGCCTCGGCGTCTGGGGCGCGTTCGCCGGGATCCGCATGTACCGGGCGGAGGCCAAGCTGCCCCGCGACCTGGCCGTGGCCCTGGAGGTGGGCGCCACCCGCACCGGCGCCGTCGACTCGCTGATCGACCGCATGGGCATGCGCTACGCCCCCGCGGTGCTGCGCCTGATGGGACCCGAACGGGTTGCCAAGTACCGCCGCAGGATCGACCTCGCGGGCAACCCGGGCGGTCTGACCATCGACCGGTACGCGGCACGGCGGGCGGTCTACGGCGCGCTCGGCGGCGTCGGCTTCCTGGTGATGCTGATGCGCGACCAGTACGTCGTCGCGCTGCTCCTGCTCGCCTTCGGTGCGTTCTGGACCGAGGTCGGCATCTGGTCGGCGATCCGCATCCGCAGGGACGTCATCGAGCGGACGCTGCCCGACTTCCTGGACGTCCTCGCGGTGGTGGTGAGCGCGGGGCTGGGCTTCAGGCAGGCCCTGGACCGGGTCGCCGCCAAGTACGAGGGACCCTGGGCCGACGAACTGCGCATCACGCTGCGCCAGATGGACCTCGGCATGAGCCGCCGCCAGGCGTTCACGGAACTGCGCCGCCGCAACGACTCCGAGCAGGTGGCCATGTTCGTCACGGCGTTGCAGCAGGGCGAGGAACTGGGCGCGCCCATCGTCGACACCCTGGTGGCCCTGGCCAAGGACATGCGCCGCACCGACGCGCAGAACGCCCGCCGCAAGGCCGCCCGAGCGGTGCCCAAGGCCACGCTGATGATCACCACGTTCATGGTCCCGGCCACGATGCTCCTGCTCGGCGCCGGACTCCTGCTGGGCTCCGGGGTGGACTTCGGCACCATCACGGGCAAGTAGACGGGGAAGCGAGCGGGACGGGGGGTGATGGCGGTGACGGCGACGAGAGACGGCGCGACCGGCCGCCGCCGCGCCCGCCTGCCGGGATGGGCGAGACGGACCCCGGCGCAAAGCACCACAAACCCAACCGGACCCGAGCCGACGCCCGCATACGAACCGGACCATGAACTCGGCCCTGAGCGCGGCCATGAACTCGGCCGTGAATACGACTGCGGACCCGGCCGTGAGCCCGGCCGTGGATGCGGCCGTAGACCGGGTCACGAACGCGGCTGCGAAGGCGGCTGTGGACCCGGCCGTGAGCCCGGCCATGGATGCGGCCGTAGACCCGGTCATGCACCCGGCTGTGAATGCGGCCATGAGCCCGGCTGTGAATGCGGCTGCGGCCCCAGTCACGAACTCGGCCGTGAACCCGGCCATGACCCCAGCTGTGAAGGCCGCGGCCCCGGACATGAACCCGGCCATGAGCCTGGCTGTGAATGCGGCCATGCCCCCGCCCATGCCCCCGGAGACGTGGCCCGACCGGGCACCGCCCCCGAGAAACTGCAACTACGCGCCCTCCAGGCGATGTGCCGTCAGGTGTTCGGCTTCCGCCTGGCGATGATCGCGCTGGCCGCCCCCGCCGCCCTGGTCAACGCGTCCCCGGGCCTCGGCGCCCGCCTGGTGGGCGGGGCGGTCGTCATCACGTTCATGGCGTCCTACGTCCTGTTCCGCGACTGGGAACGCTTCGGCCCGCTCCTCCTGCGCCACCCCACCCTGCTGGCGGCGGACACCCTCATAGGCTCCCTCCTCCTCGTCTCGGCGGGCCCGGACACGACCCTCGCCTACGTCAGCGTCTGCACCCCCCTCCTCGCCGGCCTCGTCTACAGCTGGCGCGGCGCGGCCTGCTTCGCCTCGCTCCAGGCCCTGATCCTGCTCCTGGTGCACGCGACCCTGGAGCAGGGCCACCGGGCCGATGTCGCCGAGTCGCTGCTGCTGCCCGGCCTGTGCGTCATCGCCGGGGCCATGGGCTCGACCCTGCGCAACCTGATGCTCCGCTTCGGCGCCGCGACCCAGGCCCTGACCACCGTGCAGGCCCGGCTCGCCGTCACGGAGGCGGTGAGCGCCGAACGCGCCCGGCTGGCCCGGGAGATGCACGACTCGGTGGCCAAGACCCTGTACGGCGTCGCCCTCGCGGCCGACGGCCTCGCGGCCTCCGCCGCCGCGGCCACCCGCACGGACCCCGCCCTGATCGAACAGCAGGCGGAACTGGTGTCCCGCTCGGCCCGCAGGGCGGCGGCGGAGGCCCGGGAACTCCTCACCGACCTGCGCCGCGAGCCCGACCGGGCGCGCGACACCGAACTGCTGCCGGAACTGGCCGCGCTCACCGCCGAGTTCCGCACCCGCACCGGCCTGCGCACCGCGTTCCACCGGACCGGCGACCGGCCCCTGCCCCCCGTCCCCCCGGCGGTCGCCCGCCACGTCCTCTCCATCGTCTCGGAGGCCATGGAGAACGCCCACCGCCACGGCGCGCCGGCCGTCGTGGACGTACGGGCGGACGTCCGGGGCGAGCTGCTGCGCCTGAGCGTGCATGACGACGGCCGGGGCCTGCCCTCCGGCACCACCCTCGAACGGCTGCGCCGCACCGGCCACTTCGGCCTGGTCGGCATGGTCGAACGCGCCGCGACGGTCGGTGCCCGCCTGCGGATCGGACGGGGCGAGCACCCCCAGGGCACCGAGGTCCTGCTGGAACTGCCGCTGACGGCGCCGACATCCCCGACCCCCGTACCGGCCCAGGAGGCCCGAGACGCATGAGAGGAGGCACCCCGATGCCGGTGAACCCCTTCGAGAACCGCCCGCCGACCGCTCCCGCCGCGCCGCTGCGGATCGTGGTCGCCGACGACAACCCGGTGGTCCGGGCGGGCCTGACCGTCCTCCTCACCGGCCGGGAGGACACCACGGTCGTGGCCGAGGCCGCGGACGGCCGCGCAGCGTACGAAGCGGCCCTGGAGCACCGCCCGGACGTCGTCCTCCTGGACGTCCGCATGCCCGGCGTCGACGGACTGTCGGCGCTGCCGCACCTGGTGCGGCTGGCCCCGGTCATGATGCTCACCTACAGCCATGAGACGGAGACGGTCCAGGAGGCGGTGCGGCTGGGCGCGGGCGGCTATCTGGTGCACGGCGAGTTCACCGTGGACCAACTGGTCACCGCGATAAGGGACATCACACGGGGCCGCCCGCACCTGACGCCCGCGGCGGCCGGGGCCCTGATGGCACCCCTACGCCACCAAACGCATGCAACTGCACACACGGAACCTGAACTCCCCCATAATTCTCGCCACACTTCTCCACAAAACCTTTCGCACATGCAATCAGACATGGGACAGTCATTGCGGTCGCGGTTCCAACTCAGCGCGAGGGAGGCGGAGATCATGGACCTGGTCGCGTCCGGTCTGAACAACCAGCAGATCGCCGCCGTGTGCTTCATCAGCGAGAAGACGGTCAAGAACCACATCAACCGGATCTTCGCCAAACTCCACAGCACCAGCCGCGCCCAGGCAGCCGCCAAATGGCTGGGGGTGGCCTGACATGACGGATCTTGACGGAGGTTGGGCCCGGCAATGGGCCCTGGGGCCCTGTGGGCGGGGCGGCACGGCATCGTACGTTCAGCGGATCGAAGGCGAACCCGGAGGGGAGCACGATGAGCGACCTGATGCTGAGGACGGCCGTGGCGGCGAAGGTTCGTGTGAGCGGTTGGAAGAACACGACGGTCGAAGCCGTTCGGCGGCGCGCCGGCGACCGAGGGCAGACCGCGGTCGAGTACCTGGGCATCATCGCCGTCGTGGTGGCCATCGTCCTGGCGATCACCGGCACGGACATCGGCAAGACGATCCTCGACAAGATCAAGGCCAAGATCGCCGAGGTCACCTGACCCGGCCGCGCGGGTCCAGGGACGCAGGGCAGGCTTTCCCCATCTACATCACGGTGGTGGCGGGTCTGCTCTTTCTCGCGTTCGCCTATCTCGCGGTCGGCCAGGCCGCGGCCAACCGGAACGGCGCCCAGACGGCGGCGGACGCGGCGGCGCTCGCGGCGGCCCAGAACGACCGTCACCAACTAGCGGACATATGGCTGCGGGACGTGCTCGATCCCACCAAGTGGCAGGACGTCTTCGACGGCAAGGTGCCGGTGAATCTCTCCTGCTGGCGGGCCGGCCAACTCGCCGCCCAGAACGATGCGACGCTGGGGAACTGCGATCGGCCCGATCCGTTCACCTACCGCGTCGAGGTCCGGACCGACAAGTCCGTCGGGCACTCCGTCGTACCCGGCACGGAGGACATGAAGTCGACGGCATCCGCGACGGCGGTGATCGAGCCGCTCTGCGGCTTCGAGCCGCTGAAGGAAGATGCCGAGGACGCCGCACTGCCACAGCTCACCTGCAAAGATGATCGAAACTGGGACCTGAACCCGGATGATCTCGCTGATCTCCCGGGGCCCGAGGACCTCTTCGACGTGCACCTGGCCGACTGACAAGCGATCGACGAGTCAAAAGGAAGCGGAGCGATGAGCATTCGGTTCACTGCGAAGGCTCGCAGGGGGACGGCCGCCTTGGCCGTCGCGGTCGGGCTGGCCGTCTGCGCGGGCGGCTGCGGCGGAGGGGGCGGCGGTGACGACAAGAAGCCGGAGAAGTCGGCGTCCGCCGCACCGGACGGCGTATCCGAGCCGAGCGCTCAGGAAGGCCAGTCGGAACAGCCTTTGGCCGAACTCACCGGACCTGACGGTTTGAATCTGAAGATCACGTCGGCCCAGAGGGACTCCGGCGGATTCGTCACCGTGAACGCGGAGCTCAAGAACGACGGCGGCAAGGACGCCGTGCTCTCGTCACAACTCACGGGCAACGAGACCGAGATCATGAAGAACGGTCAGTCGTTCGGCGGAGCCACACTTGTGGACTCCAAGAGCAGGAAGCGCTACTACGTCCTGCGTGACACCGACGGCCGGCCCCTCACCACCACCGGGGTCCAGACGGTCAAGGCGGGTGACACCGTCCCCGTCTTCATGCAGTTCCCGGCACCGCCCGCGAACACGACCGAGGTGACCTTCCAACTTCCCACGTTCCCCACCGCCACCCTCCAGATCTCCGGGTGAGGCACAAGTGACCACCACACCCCGGCTTCCGCTGGCCGCGACCACGGCCGCTGTTCTCCTCGCCTCGACCCTCTGCGGCGTCACCGCGGCCCGGGCCGACGAGTCCGACCCCAGTGTTCCGCCGGGCACCGAGGCAACTGCCTCCGCGCCGGTCGAGGTCGACCCCAGCGATCCGGATCTGAAGCTCCCCGAGGGCGCGACGCTCGCCTCCCCCAAGGTGCTCGACATCAAGTCCGTGGTGGAGGACCAGAGCGGCGACGAACGCCGCGAGGACACCAACGCGGACGTGAAGTTCGCCCTCCAGGCCGAGGTGCTGTTCGGCAAGGACAGCGCCAGGCTGAGCGCGGAGGCGAAGGCCCGTATCGCCTCGATCGCGCAGGAGATCGGGAACCAGCACGCGACCCGGGTGCGGGTGTTCGGCTTCACGGACGACCTGGGCTCCTCGGCCCACGGCGACGTCCTGTCCAAGCAGCGGGCCAACGCCGTACAGGCGGTACTGGACCAGGACCTGAACGACGCGAACGTCACCTTCGAGGTACGGGGCTACGGCGAGCAGTACCCGATCGCGGACAACTCCACCGAGGCGGGCCGGAAGAAGAACCGAAGGGTCGAGGTCTCCTTCCCCCGCTCGGAGAACTGACCCGAACTCAGGCAGGCCCGGCCTCACCGGCCTCACCGGCCTCACCGGCCTCACCGGCCTCACCGGCCTCACCGGCCTCACCGGCCTCACCGGCTCCCGGCCCCACCTCCACACTCACCCGCGCCCCCGCCTCGACCCCCCACCCGGCCATGGCCCCGGCCGCGGCCTCCAGCACATGCCGGGCACGCGGCCGGGGCAGGCCAAGCCGTCCCGGCCGCATGGTGCGTACGGCGATCACGGTGAGATCGCGGTCGAGATGGGCGACGTCGATGGGCATCCGCATACGGAAGGTGTGCACGCCGGCGGCGGGGGAGAGCAGCATCGCCCCGTCCACCGCATCACGCCCCAACAGCCCTTTGGTACGGGCGCGATAGGACGCCGCGATCTCCAGGGGAACCGACACCCGCCCGCCGCGCAGCCCGTACACCGTCAACTCCCCACGACCGTCCCGCCAACGACCCATCCCGGCCCCACCTCCCCGAGAACCGTACCCACCCGACCGCACCCGACCCCCTCAAGAGACCCAACCGCCGTGCGTCGGCTCGGGGTGCGCCGGTGTGGGGTGTGGGGTTGTCGTGGGCGGTGGGTCCCGTTAGGAAGGGGAGATGACTCGACTTGGTGCTGTTTTTCGGCCTCAGCTGGCTCCCGAGCGGCTTCGGGGCGTGGCCCGGGCGGCGGACGACGCGGGGCTGGACGAGCTGTGGCTGTGGGAGGACTGCTTCCGGGAGGGCGGGATCTCGACGGCCGCCGCCGCGCTCGCCTGGACCGAGCGGACGCGGGTCGGTGTCGGTCTGCTGCCCGTGCCGCTGCGGAACGTCGCCGTCACCGCGATGGAGGCCGCCGCGCTGCACCGGATGTTCCCTGGGCGGGCCGTCCTCGCCGTCGGGCACGGGGTGCAGGACTGGATGGGGCAGGTCGGGGCCCGCGCCGAGTCCCCGCTGACGCTGCTGCGGGAGCATCTGGAGGCGCTGCGCGCCCTGCTGCGCGGAGAGCGCCTCAGCGTCGAGGGGCGGTACGTCAAGCTGGACGACGTCGCACTCGACTGGCCCCCGGAGTCGGCCGTGGAGGTGCTCGTCGGCGCCACCGGCCCCCGCACGCTGCGGCTGGCCGGCGAGGCGGCCGACGGCACGATCCTCACGTCGGCCACGCCGCCCGACGGCGTCCGCCGGGCTCGGCGGCTCATCGACGAGGGACGGGCCGCGGCCGGACGCGGCGGGTCGCACCATGTCGTGGTCTACCTCCTCACCGCCACCGGGGCCGACGCCGCCGCCCGGCTGCGTGCCGAACTGGCCGCCGAGGGACTGGAATCGGTGCCGGATCTCGGAGTCGCCGGGGACGCCGGGGACGTGGCCGAGGCCGTGCGGCGGCTCGTGGCGGCCGGTGCCGACACCGTGGTGCTGCAACCGACGGGTGACGAGCCGGACCCCGAGGGTTTCGTACGGTTCGCCGCCGAGGAGGTCCGGCCGCTCGTGCCGTAGGCGTCGGCGGCCCGTAGGCGTCGGCGGCCCGGGATTGTCAGTGGGCCCTGCCACACTCCTTCCCCATGACGGAGTACAGGGCGGAGTACGAGTGCGGAGGGGCCGGAGATGAGTGAAGGGGCTGCGCGGGGTGCCGAGCCCGGCGCCGTGAGGCTGCGCGAGGTGGTCGACACCGACCTGGAGACCTTCCTCGCCTACGAGCACGATCCGGAGGCGGTCCGCCGGTCGAGGTTCCCACCGCGGGAGCGGGACGCCTTCCTGACGCACTGGAGAAAGAGGGTGCTGCCCGACCCCGACTGCCTGGTGCGGACCGTCACCGCGGGCGGCGAGATCGCCGGGAACATCGTCTCCTGGTCGCAGGGCGAGCAGCGGTTCATCGGCTACTGGCTGGGACGCGCGTACTGGGGGCGCGGCATCGGGTCCCGTGCCCTTGGCCTCTTCCTCCACGAGGAGCACACCCGGCCGCTGTACGCCGACCCGTTCTCCGGCAACACGGCCTCCGTCCGCCTGCTGCGGCGGCACGGCTTCGAGGACGCCGACACCGTCCGCGACGGCGACGACGAGCACATCCTCCTCGTCCTACTGACCCCGGCCTCGACCGCAACCCCGACCGCGGCGGACGCGGACGATGTCGTGCCATGAGAAAACCGGCGGCGCCGACCGGCGGAGTCCTGCGAGGATCCCCTCATGGACCGGACAGACGCGCGGGAACCCCGTTCCTTCGAAGAGCTGATCGCCGAGGGCGCCGCCGTGCCGACCGAGGGCTGGGACTTCTCCTGGTTCGAGGGGCGCGCCAGCGAGGAACGGCCGTCCTGGGGGTACGCCCGCTCGGCGGCCGGCCGGCTGGCCCGCGCCACCGCGGCGCTGGACATCCAGACCGGGGGCGGTGAGGTCCTCGACTTCGCGCTGGGCGCGGCGGCTTTGGACCGGCCGGCGCTGGTCGCCGCCACCGAGGGCTGGCCGCCCAACGTGGCCCAGGCGACCGCACTGCTGCGCCCGCGCGGCGCCGTGGTCGTCTCCGCGGCGGACGACGCGCCGCTGCCTTTTGCCGACGGGGCCTTCGACCTGGTGCTCAGCCGGCACCCGGTGCGCCCGCACTGGGACGAGATCGCCCGCGTACTGAGCCCGGGGGGAACCTACTTCGCCCAGCATGTCGGCCCGGCCAGCGTCTTCGAACTGGTCGAGTACTTCCTCGGGCCGCAGCCGGAGCACAGCCGCCACGCCCGCCACCCCGACCATGAGCGCGCCGACGCCGAGCGGGCCGGGCTTCAGATCGTCGACCTGCGGGCCGAGCGGCTGCGCATGGAGTTCCACGACATCGCCGCCGTCGTGCACTTCCTGCGCAAGGTCGTCTGGATGGTCCCGGGCTTCACCGTCGAGTCGTACGAGCCGCGGCTCCGGGTCCTGCACGAGCGGATCGAGGCCGAGGGACCCTTCGTCGCGCACAGCACCCGACACCTCTTCGACGCCCGCAGAGCGGACCGCTGACCGGACCGCAGAGCGGTCCGCTGACCGCCCGGTCCGCGCGGGTGCGGACCCCGGCGGCAGAATTGGCCGGGAACCGCCGCTCAGGGCGCTGGAAAGCGGAGTCGGGGCGGGGCTCCGTACGCGACCGAGCCGTCCTCGCATGCGACCGCACCCTCCGCGCGGGAACGCGCAGGCCGGCGAGGTTTCCACATCGTTATCGCGAGCGGCTCGCATCTGCGGGGGCACCTCACGTAAGTTCAGACCAAGGTAATTCGCGTGAGCAAAGCTGCGCGGTCGGCACCGCGCGGTGGAGGGGGCTGCGCGGTGCCGGAATGCGCCGGTGCGCCCGTCAAGCCACCGTTCGCTGCGGGGGTAGCCCATCAGAGGGACAGTGCGGCGACTGTCTGTATCGGCGCCGAGACGCCCCGCACCTGTTGATCATTTCCTACGCGGCCCGATCGCCTGGGAATCCGCTGCGAATCGGCCAGGAAAAGCCCCTGAACAAGGGATTCCGCAGCCATCGGGGCGTCGTCGGGCGACTCCGGAGAGTAGTTGTGGCACGCCGATGCGCGCGGGATCCCTCACGAAGGGTTATGGTGGAAACCCCCCCTCGGGCCGGTCCGTCTCCCCCCCCACGGACCGGCCCGTTTTTTTGTTGCGCCCGCCATGCGCCTGCGCGACGCCTCCCCGAGTGGAACCGTTCGGTGGTCGCACGCCGTCTCCCTGTATGAAGTGCGTGCGCCTGATCGCACGAGTGCGTGCGACCCACCGCGCCGCGCACCCGGAAACCGTGCCGGGTCCCGCAGGAGTAGGCTTCGGGCCCGCGGGGAACGCACCCGCACCGTACTGAGGGGCTGACATCACGTGAACCTGCGCGACAAACTGCGCGGCCTCCTGGTCAGGTTGTACGCGCACCGGGTGGAAGGCCACCTGGACCACGCTCAGGTGCCCAAGCACATCGGCGTCATCATGGACGGCAACCGCCGCTGGGCGAAGGCCGCGGGATCCAGCACCGTGCACGGCCACCGGGCCGGCGCGGACAAGATCGGCGAATTCCTCGGCTGGTGCTCCGAGACGGACGTCGAGGTCGTCACCCTGTGGCTGCTGTCCACCGACAACTTCGACCGCGCCCAGGAAGAACTGGTCCCGCTCCTCGGCATCATCGAGGACGTCGTGCGCACTCTGGCCGCCGACGGCCGCTGGCGGGTGCACCACGTCGGCACCCCGGACCTGCTGCCCTCCCCTATGCAACTGGCGCTGAAGGAGGCCGCGGAGGCCACGGCTAACGTCGACGGGATACTGGTCAACGTCGCCATCGGCTACGGCGGCCGGCAGGAGATCGCCGACGCCGTGCGCTCCATGCTCCTGGACGCCCACGACAAGGGCGTCGCCATGGAGGACCTCGCCGAGTCCGTCGACATCGACATGATCGGCCGCCACCTCTACACGAGCGCTCAGCCCGACCCGGACCTGGTGATCAGGACCAGCGGCGAGCAGCGGCTGTCCGGTTTCATGCTGTGGCAGACGGCCCACTCCGAGTACTACTTCTGTGACGTCTTCTGGCCGGCCTTCCGCAAGGTCGACTTCCTGCGTGCGCTGCGTGACTACGCGGCGCGACACCGGCGTTACGGCGGCTGAACCAGCGCCGTACCAGACCCCCGGGCACCCGCGTCGCAGGGCAGACAGTCCGTACGCCCCCGTTGGGGTGGAAGCGGTGAGGAGTTCATCCGCCCGCCGTCCCATGCATTTGCATGGCAATGCATCTTCCAGGGCATAAGCCAAGCAGGTCGACACCCGAACCACGGGTGTCGGATCTCAGCGGGCGGCACGGGGCCGCTCGCCCGGGAGGCCCTTTGCACCAGCCCGACCGTGCCGTCACCGCACGGAAGCAGCCGCGGAGGGCCGGTTCTCGGCCCGCGCGTCTGTATCGCGGCCGACGACCGGCCTGGTTTTCCCCACGCTCCCGGCCCCGCTTCCATCTCGTCGCTCCCCGACCTCATCCGAGGGGGTACGTCCTTCCGTGGTGACCAGCACAAAGCGCCACAAGCCCGACCGGCGCACCTATGTAGTCGACACCAGCGTCCTGCTGGCCGACCCGAACGCCCTGACCCGCTTCGAGGAGCACGAGGTCGTGCTGCCGATCGTGGTGGTCACGGAGCTGGAGGCCAAGCGGCACCATCCCGAACTCGGCTATTTCGCCAGGCAGGCGCTGCGTCTGCTCGACGACTACCGGGTCCGGTACGGCCGTCTCGACGCCCCCATCCCGATCGGGGACCTCGGCGGCAGCATCCGTGTCGAGCTCAACCACTCGGACCCCAGCGCGCTGCCCACCGGCTACCGCCTGGGGGACAACGACTCGCGCATCCTCGCCGTCGCCCGTAATCTGCAGGCCGAGGGGTTCGACGTCACCGTCGTCTCGAAGGACCTGCCCCTGCGGATCAAGGCATCGTCCGTCGGTCTCCTCGCCGAGGAGTACCGCGCCGAGCTGGCCATCACGGACTCCTCGGGCTGGACCGGAATGTCCGAACTGGCGCTCTCCGCCGAGCAGGTGGACATCCTCTTCGAGGAGGGGCACGCCCAGGTGCCCGAGGCCGCCGACCTTCCGGTGCACACGGGCCTGACGATCCAGTCGGAGCGGGGCAAGGCGCTCGGCCGGGTGACGGCGGAGGGCACCGTCCGCCTGGTGCGCGGCGACCGGGAGGTGTTCGGCATCAAGGGCCGCAGCGCCGAGCAGCGGATCGCCCTCGATCTGCTCCTCGACCCGGACGTGGGCATCGTGTCCATGGGTGGCCGGGCCGGCACCGGCAAGTCGGCGCTGGCGCTGTGCGCGGGCCTGGAGGCGGTGTTGGAGCGCCGTCAGCACCAGAAGGTGATGGTCTTCCGTCCGCTGTACGCGGTCGGCGGGCAGGAACTGGGTTATCTGCCGGGCACCGAGGCCGAGAAGATGAGCCCGTGGGCGCAGGCGGTGTTCGACACGCTCTCCGCGGTCACCAGCCGTGAGGTCATCGAGGAGGTCACCGCGCGCGGGATGCTGGAGGTCCTGCCGCTGACCCACATCCGGGGCCGTTCCCTGCACGACGCGTTCGTGATCGTGGACGAGGCGCAGTCACTCGAACGGAACGTCCTCCTGACCGTTCTGTCCCGGATCGGCGCGAATTCGCGGGTGGTTCTGACGCATGACGTGGCGCAGCGGGACAATCTGCGGGTCGGCCGGTACGACGGTGTCGTCGCCGTGGTGGAGAAGTTGAAGGGGCATCCGCTCTTCGCGCATGTCACGCTGACCCGGTCCGAGAGGTCCCAGATCGCCGCGCTTGTGACCGAAATGCTGGAGGACGGACACATCTGACCCGACTGTTCAACTTGGGTCGGTTACTCGCTGGTTGGCGCCGCCCGGCAAAGGCTTGAGCCTAGCCGGGCGGCGTCGCGAAGTGTGAGCGTTTCTTGAAAGCATCTGGGCCAAAAGTGATGTGAGCTTTCACACGCAACTCAGAATTGCCGACCGGTGTCGGGTTACGGCAGAGTCTCAGTCCTGTCAGGCTCCGCATACGACACAACTGTTCCCCCTGGGGGCACCTCCCGCGCTCTTGAGGCTGTGGGGGAGATACGGCATCACATAGGTGCCACGGTCAACTCCATAGCGTCGTCGTATGCCGCCCGAGCATCATGTGGCGCTCCTTTGCCGGGAGTTGCCCACCGGGCCCGTGCCTCCGTGACCCCGCAGTGGGGAGGCCAGCGTCAGGGGCACGATTGCGTCCGCCAGGGTCACCGAAGCGGGCGACGCTGGAAGGAAACCGTGTGAGCCGGATTTCGGTCCGGGGATTCGCAGTGGCCTCGGCCACCGCGGTCACCGCCGTCGGAAGCGTCGTCGGAGTTGCCTCGGGCAGCGTCGCGCAGAACAACGACGCCGAGGCGACGGCAACCGACGCGACGCTTCTCGCGGACATACCCGCGGGTCAGCAGGCCCAGGTACAGACCGCGTCCCTGACACAGCAGGCGGACGCACAGGCCATCGCCGCGGACGCGAGCGCCAAGAAGGACGCCGAGGAGGCGGCCCGCAAGGCGGCCGCCGAGACGGCGATCGCCAAGAAGGAGGCCGCCGAGAAGGCGGCGGAGGCAGCGAAGAAGGCCGCCAAGGAGCGCGAGGAGGCCGCGAAGGCCGCCAGTCGCAGCAAGAGCGCCAGTGCCAGCGCCGGCACCGCCAGCTTCCCCGTCCAGAGTTCCTACTCGGTCGCGCAGATCCAGGCGATGGCGCGGCAGATGGTCGCGGGCGGCCAGTTCCAGTGCTTCAGCAACATCGTGGACCACGAGTCCAGCTGGAACTACCGCGCCGTCAACGCCTCCTCCGGCGCCTACGGCCTCTTCCAGGCGCTGCCGGGCTCCAAGATGTCCTCCGTGGGCGCCGACTGGCAGACCAACCCCGCCACCCAGATCAAGTGGGGCCTCAACTACATGGACAGCCGCTACGGCAGCCCGTGCGACGCCTGGGCGTTCTGGCAGGCCAACCACTGGTACTGAGACGAACGGCGGTTCGCCGCCCCCCTCTCAACCCCGCACAGCCCCTTCCCGTCCTACGGGGAGGGGCTGTTGCCATGTACGGTCGGACGGACGAATCCTGGGAGGAGTGGTGGGCCGCACCCGGGGACATGCGGGAGAAGGACGAATCATGTCGCGAGTGCCAGGATGGCTCGGCCGGCTCGGAGCCGGACTGACGCAGATGGGCGAGCGGTTGGACGAGCGGCGGGTGGCGGCGCAGAAGCAGCACATCGAGGAGGAGCCGGAGGCGCCGGCCGAGGAGCCGCTGCCCGACGGCCACCGGGATCCGGCCGAGGTCCGGATCGTCCGCCCCGACCCCGCGCTGGCGGTGCCCTGGGGCGTCAGGGTCGCGGCCGAGGCGGGCTGGCGGCTGCTGGTGCTGGCCGGCACGGTGTGGGTGCTGATGCGCGTCATCAGTTCCGTGCAACTCGTCGTGTTCGCCTTCGTGATAGCGCTGCTGGTCACCGCGCTGCTCCAGCCCACGGTGGCCCGGCTGAAACGGCGCGGTGTGCCGCGCGGCCCGGCCACCGCGCTGACCGCGATCCTCGGCTTCATCGTGATGGGGCTGATCGGCTGGTTCGTGACCTGGCAGGTCATGGAGAACATCGACACGCTCTCCGACCAGGTCCAGAGCGGCATCGACGATCTGCGCCGATGGCTGCTGCAGAGCCCGTTCCATGTCACGGACAAGCAGATCAACCAGATCGCCAAGAGCCTGCGGGAGGCGATCGGCGCCAACACCGACCAGATAACGTCGGCCGGACTTGAGGGCGTTCAGGTCGTCGTCGAGGCGCTGACCGGCATTCTGCTGGTGTTCTTCTCGACGCTTTTCCTGCTCTACGACGGCGACCGGATCTGGCAGTGGGCGCTGAAGCTGGTGCCGGGCGCGGCCCGGCCCGGCGTGGCCGGCGCGGGCCCGCGCGCCTGGCGCACGCTGACGGCCTACGTCCGCGGCACGGTGCTGGTCGCCCTGATCGACGCGATCTTCATCGGCCTGGGCATCTACTTCCTGAACGTCCCGATGGCCGTCCCGCTGGCCGTTTTCATCTTCCTGTTCTCGTTCATCCCGCTCGTGGGCGCGGTCGCCTCGGGCGCGCTGGCCGTGGTGGTCGCCCTGGTCACGCAGGGCGTGTTCACCGCCGGTATGACGCTGGTGGTGATCCTGGCGGTCCAGCAGATCGAGGGGCACATCCTGCAGCCCTTCATCCTGGGCCGCGCGGTGCGGGTGCATCCGCTGGCCGTCGTCCTGTCCGTCACCGCGGGCGGCATGGTGGCCGGCATCGGCGGTGCCGTGGTCGCCGTACCGCTGGTGGCGGTGACCAACACGGTGGTCGGCTATCTGCGGGCGTACTCCGAGGAGCAGGCCCTGCGCAGCGCCGGCCGGGGGCGCCAGGCCAGGCCCGCGGTCCAGCGGGAGCCGGTGCCGGCGGACGCGGAGGGCCCCGCCCACCCAGGGTGAACGGGGCCCGGAGCGCGGGGAACCGTCGTACTCGCGGCGGCCTGCGCCGAGTTGCCCTGCGCCGAGTTACTCGGCGAGCACCGCCTCGGCGTCCAGGGTGGTGGCCACCGCCTGGACCACCGCGGCGATCTTGAACGCCTCCTGGACGACCTCGCGTGCCAGTCCGGCCTTGCGCAGCACCTGCTCGTGCGAGTCCAGGCACATGCCGCAGCCGTTGATCGCGGACACCGCGAACGACCACAGCTCGAAGTCGACCTTGTCGACCCCGGGGTTGCCGATGACGTTCATCCGCAGGCCCGCGCGCAGGGTGCCGTACTCATGGTCGGAGAGCAGATGGCGGGTGCGGTAGAAGACGTTGTTCATCGCCATCACGGCGGCGGCCGCCTTGGCGGCCGTGTACGCCTCCGGCGAGAGGTTCGCCTTCGCCTCCGGCTCCAGCTCCCGCAGGACGATGGGGGAGCGGGCGGCGATCGCCGTCGCCAGCACCGTGCCCCACAACTGCTGCGCGGGTAGGTCGGAGTTGCCGATGACCGAGCCCAGATTGAGCTTCAGGTCCTTGGCGTAGTCCGGTACGCGGGACTTGAGGGAGTCGAGGGACATGGCGTCACTCTCCGGCGAGCAGCGCGACCGGGTCCAGCGTCTCGTCGCCCTTGGTCCAGTTGCAGGGGCACAGCTCGTCCGTCTGGAGGGCGTCCAGGACCCGCAGAACCTCCTTCGGGTTGCGGCCGACCGAGCCCGCGGTCACCATCGAGAACTGGATCTCGTTGTTCTGGTCGACGACGAAGACCGCGCGCTTGGCGAAGCCGTCCGCGTCCTCGATGCCGAGGTCGCGCATCAGCTCGTGCTTGGAGTCGGCCATCATCGGGAACGGCAGGTCGCGCAGGTCGTCGTGGTCCTTGCGCCAGGCGTGGTGGACGAACTCGGAGTCGCCGGAGAAGCCGAGGACCTGGGCGTCACGGTCGGCGAACTCGTCGTTCAGCTTGCCGAAGGCGGCGATCTCGGTCGGGCACACGAAGGTGAAGTCCTTGGGCCAGGCGAAGATCACCTTCCACTTGCCTTCGTAGGTCTTGTGGTCGATCTTCTCGAACTCCTTGCCCTTCTCCAGCGAGACGCAGGCCGTGAGGTCGAACTCGGGGAACTTGTCACCGACAGTGAGCACGTGCTCTCCTAGCAGCGCGGAAACGTCCCGGTCGCGGGCGTTTCCCATGGGTTGGACGGAGTTGATCGTGACACAGACGGCATTGATCCGGGAAATAGCTACACTCGGTCGTGTTGATCGGAGGTAGTTATCAGTGGCCGCAGGAAAGCGAAGGCAGCCCAGCCTGTCCCAGTTGCGTGCCTTCGCCGCCGTCGCCGAGCATCTGCACTTCCGGGACGCGGCCACCGCCATAGGCATGAGCCAACCCGCCCTGTCCGGAGCCGTCTCGACGCTGGAGGAGACCCTCGGCGTCACCCTCCTGGAGCGTACGACCCGCAAGGTGCTGCTCTCGCCCGCCGGTGAGCGGCTCGCGGTACGGGCGAAGGCGGTGCTCGCCGAGGTCGGCGCGCTGCTGGAGGAGGCGGAGGCGGTGCGGGCGCCGTTCACCGGCGCGCTGCGGCTCGGGGTGATCCCGACCGTCGCGCCCTATCTGCTGCCGACCGTACTGCGCATGGTCCACGACCGGTATCCGGACCTCGACCTGCGGGTGTACGAGGAGCAGACCGCCAGTCTCACCGACGGACTGGCCACCGGCCGGCTCGACCTGCTGCTGCTCGCCGTCCCCCTCGGCATCCCCGGCATCACCGAACTGCCGCTCTTCGACGAGGACTTCGTGCTCGTCATGCCTCCGGACCACCGGCTCGGCGGCCGGGAGGGCATTCCTCGCGAGGCGCTGAAGGAGCTGAACCTGCTGCTCCTCGACGAGGGCCACTGCCTGCGCGACCAGGCCCTGGACATCTGCCGGGAGGCCGGCCGCGCGGACGCCCCGGTGGCGACCACGGCCGCGGGTCTTTCGACCCTCGTCCAACTCGTGGCCGGCGGGCTCGGCTGCACCCTGCTGCCGCGCACCGCCGTCAAGGTCGAGACGGCCCGCACCGGCCGGCTCCGCACCGGTTACTTCGCCGACCCCGCCCCGAGCCGCCGGATCGCCCTTGCCATGCGCACCGGCGCGGCCCGCGGCGCCGAGTACCGGGAGCTCGCGACCGTCCTGCGGGAGGCGCTGCGACCGCTGCCCGTGCGGCTGCTCGCCCCTGGCTGAGGGCCCCAGGCTGAGGGCCCCTTCCCACGGGAAGGGGCCCGGTCCGGCGAGCTGCCCGCTACTCGGTGCGCAGCCCCTCCGGGCGCATCAGCCGCAGCAGCGGCGGCAGGCTGAGCAGCGTCACACCGAGGACGACCGCGGCGCCGATGCCGGTCAGCGACAGCATGCTCGCCCAGTCCACGCTGACCGCGGTGTCGGTCATCCGGAGCAGCACCGCGCCCAGGGCCAGGCCCACCACCGAGGCCAGCAGCAGGCCGAGCGCGATCGGGACCGCCGTCTGCCACAGCACCGACAGGCCCAGCGTGCGGCGCCGGGTGCCGAAGGCGACCAGGGACGACAGCAGCTTTCTGCGCTCGCGCAACTGCTCCAGCTGGGAGACCAGCAGGCTGGCCCCGATCAGCGCGAGCACACAGGCGGCGCCGACGAACAGTCCGGTACGGATGGAGGTGAACCTCCGGGACTCCTCGGTGGCCGACCAGACGATCGGATCACTCCGCGGGTCGATCCGTGCGGTCGTGTTGCGGATGTACTCCTTGACGTCGGGCACGGACGCGTCGAAGGACAGATAGACCGTGCCGCTCATCATGCCCGCGGCCTGCGCGGGCACCGCGCCCGGGGTCATCAGGAAGCCGCCGGTGAGGGCGCCGTTCGGACGCTCGATCGCCCGTGCCTGCTTCAGGCCCGCGGGCACGGTCAGCAGGATGTCCTTCTCGCTCGGCCGGTCGGCGTACGAGGGATCGAGGTAGAGCTTGGTGCCGGGCTTGGACAGCTTCGGGGTATCGGTGTCGTACTCCACGCCGCGCACGGAGAACGCGTCGCCGTCCCGGCACGAGGGCAGCGCCGCTACCTCGCGCAGCGCGGCACAGTCGCCGACGGTCAGCTCGGCCATGCGCTCCGGGTTCTTGCGCCACGACGTGTCGCCGAGCATGGAAGCGGCCAGCGCCGTTGCGCTGTGCACGCCCCGGGTCGCCGCCAACTGTTGGGCCGCCGCGGAGAGGTCGACTTCCCTCGGCACGAGCACCTGCATCTGCGCCCGGGTGAGGTCCTTGCCGGACTCCTTGGTGTAGTCGCCCTCCACGCCGGCGAACAGCATCTGCAGGGCGATGGCGCCGGCCACCGCCACGGCGATGCCGTTGACCATGCGGGCCGCGCCGCCGCTGCTCAACTGGAGCCTTCGGACGGCCAGTTGCCAGGCCACCGGCCCGGAGCCGAGCCGGGCCACCACCGCTTCCACGATCCATGGCAGCAGCGCGGTGATGCCGACCAGCAGCAGCATGACACCGCCGGTGACCAGGTACTTGTTGAAGTGCCCGTGTTCCCGGCCCTGGCCGATCATCGGGTAGAGCAGCGCAAGGCCGCCCAGCGGCAGCAGCAGCCGCCACCACAGGCGTCGGCGCGCGGGCGATGCCGTGCGGACCACGCCGAGCGGCTCGATCACGACACCGCGCAGGGCGAGCACGGTGACCAGGACCGCGGCGGCCGGGACCACGACCGCGACGAGCGCGGCCAGCACGGGGGACGGGTTCAGATAGCTCGGGAACACGCTGATGCCGAGGATCTCGACCGAACCCGCTATCTGCCGGCCGATCAGGAAGAAGACCGCGCCGAGGACGAGGCCGAACACCGCACCGGCCAGCGCCTCGCCCGCGGCGATCCGCCGGGTCATCCGGCTGTCGGAGCCCACCAGCCGCAGCGCGGCCAGCCTGCGGTCGCGCCGCTCGCCGCCGAACCGTACGGCCGCGGTGATGAACACCGCCACCGGCGTCAGCAGGATCACGAAGACGACGAGGACGAGCAGGACCAGCACCGGGTCGGTCGGCTGTTCCGTCGGCCTGGGGTTGCCGAAGGCGGCGATGCGGCTCACCCGGGAGCCGTCGATCTGGCCCGCGAGCCCGTCGGCGCCCGCGTAGTAGGCGAGTTCGCGCGAGCCGATGAGCCCGCTCTCCTCGATGGTGCCGACGATCCGGTACGGCAGCCGCTCCCGCAGCAGCCGGGCGTCGTCGGAGGCGAGCAGATCCCGCAGCGCGGGGGAGACGACCATGTCGCCCTTGGCCGGGTACCTGGCCACTCCGGGCGCCAGCGGCGCCCGCGGCCCTTCCGGTTCCACCAGCCGCCCGCGCACCTCCTTGCCCCGGTACGTCGTGTCGACGTCGGCGATGACGAGGGTGTCGTCGGCCCGGGGCCGGACGGTGCTGTCCCAGGTGTAGTCCAGGCGGGCCTCTTCGCGGTCGTGCCGTACCGCCAGCGCGTTCGGTACCGCGGTCGTCAGCAGCAGCAGGGCCACGCCGAGCCCGACGCCGACGGCCGTCAGCAGCAGCCGGACCCAGCCCTCGCGTCCGCCGGCGACGGCGAAGCGGAACCCCAGGGCCAGCTCCCTGAGCCCGCCCCGGCGCCTCGGCTGCGCGCCGCCGGGCGGCTGCTCCGGCGGGGCGCTCATACGGCGCGCTCCATGTTCCGCGACTTACCGTCCCGTACGACGATCTCGCGGTCGGAGTAGGCGGCCACCCGCGCCTCGTGGGTGACGAGGACGACGGCGGCGTTGGTGGATCTGGCCGCCTCCGTCAGCAGTTCCATCACCCGCTCGCCGTTGAGCGAGTCGAGCGCGCCGGTCGGCTCGTCGGCGAACAGCACACGCGGGTCGGTGACCAGGGACCGGGCCACGGCGACCCGCTGCCCCTGGCCGCCGGAGACCTCGCCGGGCCGCTTGCCCCGCAGCTCGTCGACCTCCAGCCGCTCCATCCAGCCGAGCGCGACCCGCTCGGCCGCCTTGCGCGGCGTGCCGTTCAGCCGCAGCGGGAGCGCCACGTTCTCCACGCAGGTCAACTCCGGTACGAGCTGGCCGAACTGGAAGACGAACCCGAACTCGGAGCGGCGCAGCAGGCTGCGCTCGGCGTCGTTCATCGTCGCGAGTTCCCGGCCGGCGTAGGTGATCGAACCGGAGTCGGGCGGCACGATCCCGGCGAGGCAGTGCAGCAGCGTCGACTTGCCGGACCCGGAGGGGCCCATGACGGCGACGACCTCGCCGGGGTGGATGGAGAACGAGGCGCCGTCCAGCGCGAGGGTCGGCCCGTACGCCTTGCGCAGGTCCTCGGCGGCGAGCAGGGAACCGGGGGGCGGGGTCATCGGACCACCACCTCACGGAGCTTGTCGAGCCGCGCGGTGGTCAGTTCGAGCCAGCGCAGATCGGCCTCCAGATGGAACAGCGCGTGATCGCAGATCAGTTGGTCGGCGAGGTCGCCCTTGCGCTTGCGGTCGGTCAGGATCCGCATGCTGCGCAGGTGCTCGGCACGCTGGGTGTCGAGGACGACGGCGGCGTCACGGTGCGTCAGCAGCGCGAGGACGACCTTGGTGTAGAGGGTCGACTGGAGGTACTCCGCCGGTTTCTCCGGTGTCGCCAGCCACCGCTCCATGTCGGTGATCCCGGCGTCCGTGATGGCGTACCGCTTGCGTTCGGGACCGCCGCCCGACTCGATCCCGTCGACCTCGACGAGCCCGTGCTTCAGAAGCCGGGACATCGTCGAGTAGACCTGGCCGTAGTGCAGCGGCCGATCGTGACCGAACTTCTCGTCGAAGGCCCGCTTCAGGTCGTAGCCGTGTCGGGGGCCGGACTCCAGGAGCCCTAGAAGGGTGTGACCGATGGACATGCCAGGCACTCTACACACGGTGTATACGCCGCATGTATACGCGGAGTGCAGTGATCGTGGCGAGGTGTATGCGTGCGCAGGTGGGAGCCGATTGTCACGGTTCCGCTACAGGCGGACGGCCCCGCCGGGGGAGCGGCCCGGTCTCCTTCGGCAGCCGTCCCGCGTCCGCCAGCGCCCGGCGCAGCAGGAACTCGATCTGGGCGTTGGCGGAACGCAGTTCGTCCCCGGCCCACCGGGCGAGCGCCTCGTAGACATGCGGGTCGAGCCGCAGCAGCACCTGCTTGCGCTGCGGCGGCCGACGCCCCGGCGTCTCGGCGGAGTCCGTCACTGGTAGAGGGTCCCGGTGTTCAGGACGGGCTGCGGTGCCCTGTCCCCGCACAGCACCACCATCAGGTTGGACACCATCGCCGCCTTCCGTTCCTCGTCCAGCTCCATGATGTCGCGCTCCGCGATCCGGGAGAGCGCCGCCTCCACCATGCCCACGGCCCCGTCGACGATCTGCCGCCGGGCCGCGACGACCGCGCCGGCCTGCTGCCGCTGGAGCATCGCCGAGGCGATCTCGGGGGCGTAGGCGAGATGTGTGAAGCGCGATTCGATGATGTGCACTCCGGCCGCCTCCACGCGTGCGTGCAGTTCGACCGCGAGCTTCTCGGTGATCTCCTCGGCGTTGCCGCGCAGCGAGAGCCCGTCCTCGTCGTGTGCGTCGTAGGGGTACTCGATGGCGATGTGCCGTACGGCCGTCTCGGTCTGCGTGGCGACGAACTCGCTGTAGTCGTCCACCTCGAACACGGCCTGGGCGGTGTCCCGGACCTTCCAGACCACGACCGCGGCCAGTTCGATCGGGTTGCCATAGGCGTCGTTCACCTTGAGGACCGCGGTCTCGTGGTTGCGGACGCGCGTCGAGATCTTCGTGCGCGAGGTGAAGGGGTTCACCCAGCGCAGCCCGTCCCGCCGGATCGTCCCCCGGTACCGGCCGAAGAGCTGGACGACCCGGGCCTCGCCCGGCGCGACCATGTTCAGACCGCACATGGCGAGGAAGGCGCCGAGCGCCACCAGGATGCCGACGACTATCAGGGCGGCCTTGGGTCCGGCCCCGTCGACCGCGGTCGCGCTCACGGTCATCCCGACGCCGAGCAGCAGGCCGACCAGGCCGAGCAGCAGGGCGAGCCCGCCGCCGATGCAGTGCGCCGCGAACTCCCGCACCCGTGGGGCCGGCATCTCCGGGATGTCGGCGGTGGCGGACGTGTCATGTACAGACATAGATGGTCTCCCCGTTCTCGTGTGCTTGCAGTGTCCTAGCAAACTGATAACACATTACCCAATTGAGCAACCCTCCACGCCCCTCGGCCGTCGGTTCCGGTAGGGCCGGTGCTGATTGTCACGTCCGCGAAAGCGCGGATCGAAGGCTCTTGGTCAGAAGGACGGGTGTTAGCTTTCTGAGCTGACCGAGACGGAAGCGGAGCGAGCTGATCCATGGGACGAGCGGAAGAAAGACGAGCGCGACAGCGCGGTGGCCGCCGCGCGGCGCCCAGGCGCCGTTCGTCGGGAGCGGCCGGCGGGTCCGGCAGGAGCGGCATACGCAGGCTGTTCACCTGGAAGAAGATCCTCGGCACGTTCCTCGGACTGTGCCTGCTCGGCATCGGCTCCTTCATCGTGCTGTACCTGATGGTGGACGTCCCCGCGGGCAACGCGGCGGCGCAGCGCCAGAGCAACGTCTACAAGTACAGCGACGGCACCATCCTGGCCCGCAAGGGCGAGGTCAACCGTGAGATCGTCGACCTGTCGAAGGTGCCGAAGAAGGTCCAGCTGACCTTTGTCGCGGCCGAGAACAAGAGCTTCTACAAGGACTCCGGCGTCGACTTCAGGGGCACCGCCCGCGGTGTGCTCAACACCCTGTCCGGCAAGGGCAAGCAGGGCGGTTCGACGATCACCCAGCAGTACGTCAAGAACTACTACCTGAACCAGGACCAGACCGTCACGCGCAAGCTGAAGGAACTGGTCATCTCCTTGAAGGTGGACCGCCAGAAGTCCAAGGACTACATCCTCGCGGGCTACATCAACACCAGCTACTACGGCCGCAACGCCTACGGCATCCAGGCCGCGGCCCAGGCTTACTACCGGGTCGACGCCCAGGACCTCACGGTCGAGCAGGGCGCGTATCTGGCCTCGCTGCTCCAGGCGCCGAGCCAGTACGACTGGGCGGTCGCTTCGGAGACCGGTAAGAAGTTGGTGAAGGAGCGCTGGAACTATGTCCTGAACAACATGGTCGAGGAGGGCTGGCTCGGCAAGACCGAGCGCGAGGCCATGAAGTTCCCGGTGCCCGACGCCCCCAAGGGCGCCCCCGGACTCGACGGGCAGAAGGGCTATCTCGTCGAACTGGCCAACAAGCAGCTGGAGCAGCAGCTGATGGACCAGGAGGGGCTCACCCAGTCCCAGGCGGAGAGCGCGGTCGTCGACCAGGGCTGGACCATCACCCTGAACATCGACAAGAAGAAGCAGGCCGAGCTGGAGAACGCGGTCAAGTCCGAACTGACCGGCAAGCTGGACGCGAAGAAGCGCAAGGTCGACGGGGACGTCCAGGCAGGCGCCGTCTCCGTCGACCCCAAGACCGGCGGGATCGTCGCGTTGTACGGCGGCAAGGACTACTACAAGCACTACCTCAGCAACGCCAGCCGCCGCGACTACCAGCCCGCGTCGACGTTCAAGCCGGTGATCCTCGCCGCCGCGCTGGAGAACGACGCCAAGACCCAGGACGGCAAGCAGATCGACGCCGACACGGTCTACGACGGCACCAGCCGCCACCAGGTCACGGACAACGGCGCCAAGGTCGGCTTCGCCCCGCCCAACGAGGACAACCAGAGCTACCACGACGTCACGGTCCAGACGGCGATGAACAAGTCCGTGAACTCGGTCTTCGCACAGATGGGCGTCGACGTGGGCATGGACAAGGTGATGAGCACCGCCAAGGAACTCGGCATGGACACCCAGGGCATGCAGGCGGTGCCGGCGCAGACGCTGGGCTCCATGGGCGCCAGCCCGCTGGAGATGGCCGGGATCTACGCCACCCTCAACAACCACGGCAAGAAGGTGACGCCGTCGATCGTCAAGTCGGCGGAGAAGCGGAACCGCACGGTCGAGATGCCCGACCCGATCGGCGACCAGGTGATCAGCCGGACGGCCGCCGACACGGTGACCTCGGTGCTGACCGGCGTGGTCGACGACGGTACGGCCAAGACATCGGTGGCGGACAACCCGCTGCGCAAGGGCCAGCAGGTGGCCGGCAAGACCGGTACCTCCGACGAGAACAAGTCCGCCTGGTTCACCGGCTACACGCCCGACCTGGTCACCTCGGTCGGTCTGTTCGGCGAGGAGGCCAAGACCGGCAAGCACACCACGCTGACGGGCGCGACCGGGCTGATACCGGGCAGCGGCCGTATCAACGGTGGTGGCTATCCGGCCGAGATCTGGGCGGCCTACACGTTCGGCGTCACGGACAAGGCGAAGTTCGACCTCGACACCACGCAGGGCGCGGCCGTCGAGCCGCCGCCCACCCCGACCTACACCCCGACGCCGTCCGAGACCCCGTCCGAGACCCCGTCCTCCACCCCGACGCCGTCCAACACCCCGTCCGAGACCCCATCCTCGCCACCCCCCTCCCCGACCCTGTCCGCACCAACCCCCACAACCCCCCAACCCCCCACTTCCTCATCAGGAACCCCCACAACCCCCACGTCCCCCGACCCTCTGAACCCCGCCGACCAGCAGTAACAGCAACACCCTGACGGCCAAGGCGGACGCGCCCCGATAGGGGCGCGGGGCTGTGCCTGATATGCGGCTCCGCCGCGATGGGGGTCCCCCCTGTTCGAGCGAAGCCGAGAACTTGGGGGAGCGACCAGCCACAGTGGACGCGCAGTCCACCACCGGCCCCAGCCGACGCGACGCTGGTTCGGCTCAAGCCAGCGCAGCGATCCGGTCGCCGATCTCCTTGTCGATGCTGCGCCAATACCGCAGCGCACGGTCGAGCACCGGCCGGCTGACCCCCTGCTTCAGATGACCGCTGACGTTGGCGACCAGTCGGTCCCGGGCCGCGTCGTCGAGGACGGTGCGGACCAGCGTGCCGGGCTGCCCCCAGTCGTCGTCCTCGCGGTGCAGCGCGTACGCCTCGCGCACCATCTCACCCGCCGTCCGCCAGCCGGCGATGTCGCCGAACCGGGCGACGTCCGCGGCCGGCCCGCCGTACGAGTTCGGCGCGTACACGGCACCGGTGCCGGCGGCCTCGTACCGCATCGGCCCGTCCTTGGCGTACGAGCGGACCGGGGAGTGCGGCCGGTTCGGCGGCAGCTGGGCGTAGTTGGGGCCGATCCGGTAGCGGTGCGTGTCCGGATAGGAGAAGAGGCGGCCGAGCAGCATCTTGTCCGGCGACGGGCCGATGCCCGGCACCATGTTGGACGGCTCGAAGGCGGCCTGCTCGATGTGGACGAAGTAGTTGTCCGGGTTCCGGTTCAGCGTCATCCGGCCGACCTCGATCAGCGGGTAGTCGCCGTGCGGCCACACCTTGGTCAGGTCGAACGGATTGAACCGGTAGTCCGGGGCGTCCTCGAACGGCATGACCTGGACGTACATGGTCCAGCTCGGCGCGTTGCCCGACGCGATCGAGTCGAACAGGTCGCGGCGGTGCACATCGCCGTCGGTGCCGGCCAGTTCGTCCGCCTCGGCCTGGGTGAGGAACCCGATGCCCTGGTCCGTCTTGATGTGGTACTTCACCCAGAACCGCTCGCCGCCGCCGTTGACCCACATATAGGTGTGCGAGGAGTACCCGTTCATGTGGCGGTATGTCTTCGGGATGCCGCGGTCGCCCATCAGCCAGGTCACCATGTGCGCGGACTCGGGGGACAGCGTCCAGAAGTCCCACTGCATGTCGTTGTCGCGCAGCCCGCTGTCGGGCCGGCGCTTCTGGGAGCGGATGAAGTCCTGGAACTTCTGCGCGTCCCGCACGAAGAAGACCGGCGTGTTGTTGCCGACCAGGTCGTAATTGCCGTACTCCGTGTAGAACTTGAGCGCGAAGCCCCGCGGATCGCGCCAGGTGTCGGGGGAGCCCTGCTCACCCGCGACCGTCGAGAACCGCGCCAGCATCTCCGTGCGCTTCCCGGGCTGGAACAGATCGGCCTTGGTGAACTGGCTGACGTCGTTGGTGACATCGAAGACGCCGTACGCCCCCGAGCCCTTCGCGTGGACCACCCGCTCGGGGACCCGTTCCCGGTTGAACTGGGCCATCTTCTCGATGAGGTAGTGGTCCTGGAGCAGGACCGGACCGTCGGATCCGACGGTGAGCGAGTGTTCGTCGCTCTCCACGGGGATGCCGGCGTTGTTCGTGGTGTACGGAGTCTGCTGAGGTGCCTGCCGAGGTGCCTGCGTCACGAGCGTCCTCCCGTCGCGCATGGGGATTCCGTCAGGTCGCTTCGCTCACCTCAGCCAGTCAACTCCGTCACCATGACATCGGCAACTTCTGGACCGGGTCTAAGATCGGTTCAGTTCGAACCAGACCACCTTTCCGGTGCTCAGCCGGGTCGCGCCCCAGCGCCGGGCCATCCTGTTCACCAGGTACAGGCCGCGCCCGCCCTCGTCCGTGGCCCGTGCCTGCCGCAGCCGTGGCAGCTGCGGCACATCGTCGCCGACCTCGCAGCGCAGCACGTCGGTGCGGAGCAGACGGAGCGTGACCGGGCGTGACGCATACCGCACGGCATTGGTCACCACCTCGCTGACCAGCAGCTCGACCGAGTCGCTCAGCTCTTCCAGGCCCCAGCGGGACAGCGCGCGCCGGGCGAGTCTGCGGGCCCGGCCGGGCGCGGCGTCCTCCGGTTCGAGGAGCCAGTAGGCCACATCATTCGGGGCGATTCCGTCGAAGCGGGCGGCGAGCAGCGCGATGTCGTCGTCCCGGTCGCCCGGGCCGAGCATGTCGAGCACCTCGTCGCACAGCGCCTCCAGCGGCGGCGGGTGATCGGCTCCGGTCAGCTGAGCGGTCGCGGCGAGCCGCTCCCGCAGCTGTTCTATGCCGGTCCACACATCGCGGAGCCGGGACTCGACCAGGCCGTCGGTGTAGAGCAGCAGCGTGGCCCCGGCGGGTGCTTCCAGCTCGACCGCCTCGAAGTCCACTCCGCCGACGCCGATGGGCGCGCCCGCCGGTACCCGCAGCACTTCGGCCCGTCCGCCCAGGTGCAGCAGGACCGGTGGCGGGTGGCCCGCGTTGGCGATGGTGATGCGGTGCGAGACGGGGTCGTAGACCGCGTACAGGCAGGTGGCCATGCGGTCGGTGCCGAGCCGTTGGGCCTGTTCGTCCAGGTGGTGCAGTACCTCCTGGGGTGGCAGGTCAAGTCCGGCGAGGGTCTGTGCGGTGGTGCGCAGCTGGCCCATGATCGCCGCGGAGGTCATGGAGTGGCCCATGACGTCGCCGACGACGAGGGCGACCCGGCTGCCGGGCAGCGGAATGGCGTCGTACCAGTCGCCGCCTACGCGGGCGGTCTCGGCGGCGGGCAGATAGCGGGAGGCGAGCCGGACGCCGGTGGGCCGGGGCAGGGTCTCGGGCAGCATGGTGCGCTGGAGCTCGTCGGCGATGTACGCCTCGCGGCCGTACAGGACCGCCTTGTCGATGCCCAGGGCGCTGTGCGTGGCCAACTGGGCGGCGACCAGCAGGTCGTCGGCTTCGAAGGCCGGGCGTTCCGGGCGGCGGAGGAAGAGCGCGGCGCCGATGACGCGGCGGCGGCCGCGCAGCGGGGCGAGGATGGCGTGCCGGCCGCCGGGCACCACCGACTCGCCGCTCTCGCCGAGCAGTTCGGGCAGTGCGGCGCGGGCGCCCGGCGCGTCCGCGAACACCGGCCGGACGCCGCGCAGCACCTCGTTGAGCGCGCCGCCGGGCCGCACCTCGCACAGCTCGGCCGTCAGCGTGGACAGCCCCGACAGCTCGGGCGGCTCCAGCTCCGGCGGCACGGGCAGGAAACCGCCCTCGGTGTCGCGCTCCTCCGGGATCCGGTCGGTGCGGCGCAGCCGCAACACCACCGGGCCGGTGGGCCGTTCGTCGCCGACGGGCAGCGGGTCGCGCAGATACACCAGGATCGCGTCCGAGAAGGTCGGCACGGTGGCCCGGCACAGCCCCATCACGATCTCGTCCAGATCGATGCCGCGGGCGATCCGCCGGGTCGCGGCGCCCACGAACCGCAGCCGGTCCCCGTCCCGCCGCATCGGCATGGGCCGTCCGGGCGGCAGCCCGCGTCCGCTGCGTCGCTCCTGGCCGTCGGCCGCCCGCTCCTGCTCGGCGCCCGGCTGGGGCGGGATGCCCTCGGGCGCCGGGGCGGGACGCGGCCGGTGCGGGTCGCTCTCGGCGGCGGTGGGTTGTGCGTGCTCGGGGCCGTTGACTGGGGGCTCCTTCTCCTTGCCGCGGGATGTCGCGGCACCCGGCGAGGAGGGCGTCTCGCCGGTGCGGGCCTGTGCGGGCAGGGCGGTGGCGCCGTAGGGCTTCTGGGAACGCAGGAGCGCCCCGCGGGGATCCGCGGGGTCGGCGCCCGGCTGGGGGCGTTCGCAGGAGGTGGGGTGCTCCGTCACGCTTGTCGCATCCATCCGTCCGGGGCCGCGCACAGCGCGCGCGGTTCGTCCCGCAGAAATCCCGATACCCGGAATATGTGCCCCGGGAACGGAATTGCCGCGTGGTCAGAGGTTGTTCCTATGTCACCGGCGAACCGTTTCCGGTCCGCACCGGTGTTCCCCTCGTACCCCTCGCTCACGTCCTGCCGCCCCTCGGTGACGTTCGGTCAGACTCGGCGTCTGTACCCGGAGTTGCTGCTGTGCGCCCTTGCGGAGGACGATCCTACGGTTGTGGCCCCGGGGCGCATCAAGAGTCTCATGAGGACACATGCGCGGGCGTACGGTTCCAGTCCTCCGGCAGTGACGGTACCGCCCAGGATGGATCCGGGCGCCAGTGCTGCCAGGCTTCCGAGAACGGCGGACCCCAGGCGTGGATCAGCTCCACCGCGGACCGCCCCGCCCGCCGCACCCGTTCCGCCGGGCCGGGGTCCATCAGCCCGTCCCGCTGGGCCTGCGCGAACTCGTCCTCGTCGCGCCAGTGCCAACTCCGGTCCGGGTGCACGGAGATGTCCAGGAAATGGTCCTCGGAGTCCACCCCGCCCCGCCAACGGACCAGCGGCTCTTCGAGGTTGACGTACCAGTTCTTGAACTGCCAGCCCGGTTCCCAGAACAGCCACACCGACCAGGGCTCGCCGGGCCGGGCCAGCTTCAGCACGCCCGTGCCGAACCAGCGGTCGCGCTGCACGGTACGGGGCTTGGTGTACCGGGACTCCAGCGGCTCGACGTGCACGGGCGTGCCGTCGGCCAGCACCGGCTTCACACACTCGGTGCCGGGCGCCAGCCACACCGCGAGCAGTTCCGCGTCGTCCTGTACGACGGTGACGGGGCGGGCGATGTGGAAGTGCTCACCGCCGTTCTCCCGGTACCGCCACAGGATGTGACTGCCCGGCGCCCAGAAGCCCGCCGAACCGCTCGCTCCTCCGCCTGTCACGCGTCTCACCGCTCCGCCGTCTGCCATGCACAGATATTAGGTGCCCGGGGCATACGACGCTGCGTCGGGCAGCACGGTTCTCACACCCGAAACCTTCGGTTACGGATGAGTCATCCGCAGGACATCCAACGCTTCGTCGAGTTGTTCGACCGTCAGCTCGCCGCGCTCCACATACCCGCCCTCCAGGACGGCCTGACGGATCGTCTTCCGTTCGGCCAGGGCCCGTTTGGCCACCTTCGCGGCCTCCTCGTAGCCGATGTACCGGTTCAGCGGTGTGACCACGGAGGGTGACGACTCGGCGTACTCGCGGGTCCGTTCCCGGTCGGCGACGATGCCGTCGACCGTCCGGTCGGCGAGCAGCCGGGAGACGTTGGCGAGCAGCCGGACCGACTCCAGCACGTTCTTGGCCAGCACCGGCAGCATGACGTTCAGCTCGAAGTTCCCGGCGGCGCCGGCCGTGGTGATGGTCGTGTCGTTGCCGATGACCTGCGCGCAGACCATGAGAACGGCCTCCGGGACGACCGGGTTGACCTTCCCGGGCATGATCGAGGACCCCGGCTGGAGGTCGGGGAGCCGGATCTCGGCGAGCCCGGTCCGCGGCCCGGACGCCATCCAACGCAGATCGTTCGCGATCTTCGTCAGGCCCACGGCGATGGTCCGCAGCTGGCCGCTGGCCTCCACGATCCCGTCCCGGGCGCCCTGCGCCTCGAAGTGGTCCCGGGCCTCGGTGAGCGGCAGCCCGGTGGCCTGGGCGACCTCCTCGATGACGGCGGCGGAGAAGCCCGGCGGGGTGTTGATGCCGGTCCCGACGGCGGTGCCGCCCAGCGGCAGCTCGGCGAGCCGGGGCAGGGTGGCGCGCAGCCGCTCGACCCCGTAACGCACCTGGGCCGCGTACCCGCCGAACTCCTGGCCCAGGGTCACCGGGGTGGCGTCCATCAGATGCGTACGCCCGGACTTCACCACGTCGGCGAAGTCCGCGGACTTGCGGGCCAGCGCGTCCGCGAGGTGCTCCAGGGCGGGGATCAGGTCGTGTGTGACGGCCGCGGTGGCCGCGATGTGGATGCTGGAGGGAAAGACGTCGTTGGACGACTGCGAGGCGTTGACGTGGTCGTTGGGATGCACGTCCCGGCCGAGCCGCTCGCTCGCCAGGGTCGCGATGACCTCGTTGGCGTTCATGTTGGACGAGGTCCCGGACCCGGTCTGGAACACGTCGACGGGGAAGTGCGCGTCCCACCCGCCCTCGGCGACCTCCCGGGCCGCGCCCTGGATCGCCTCGGCGACGTCCTGGTCCAGCACTCCCAGCTCGGCGTTCACCTTCGCCGCCGCCGCCTTGATCCGGGCGAGCGCCTCGATATGGGCGCGCTCGATGCGCTGCCCGGAGACCGGGAAGTTCTCCACGGCGCGCTGTGTCTGCGCCCGCCACTTCGCAGCGACGGGAACCCGCACCTCACCCATGGAGTCGTGCTCGATCCGGTACCCCTGCTCCTTGTCGGCCACTGCCGATCACCTCCGTCAGTCACAGCACTCCGGACGTGACAGCTGTTCCCGTCCCGACGGGTGATCCGCAAGGGTTCGCCCAGCACACCACCGGACGGCCCCACGCGCGCGTGGCGGGCGGGACGAGGGCGCCGAACGCGGACGGCCCCACGCGCGCGTGGAGTGCGACGCCCGCACGCGGGAAGAGCCCGTCAGCTACCCCAGCACCCCGTTACCGGGGCCTTTTCGCGTTGTATGGCGTGCAACGGTCAAGGGGTCAAGCGCTGACGGGCGTTGCGCGGGCCCATAGTTCTTCCGCGTGCTCGGTGAAGCGGTCGAACAGGCCGCCCTCGTCGCGCCGACGCAGGTGCAACAGCGGGGAATCGTGGCCCACAAGTCGTGCAAGGTGAGGCGTCAGAAGTGCCTGAGCATCGAACCGGAACACCGAAAGACTCACGTGATTCGTTGCGTCTTCCGGAGCGCTGTACCGCACTTCCAACCCTTCAGCGCCGTCCAGCTTTCGCAAGTTTTCCAGCGTGATGCGAATGCGTGTGGAGACGGACAGGGTTACGTCCTCGACAGCCTCACGCTGGCGCGTGATGTCGCTTTCAGGGTCGCCCAGTAGGAAGCGGATCCGGCAGCCGCTCTCCAGTTTGCTGCGCAGCGTGACAACAAAGTTCGGCTGGTCGATGAACAAGAAGTAGTTCGTGTATCCAGCGAAAAACAGGTCTTCTTTCGTGCTGGCTACAAGCTCACCCCAAACCGTCGATGGACAGGCCGACCGGTAGGGGTAAGTCCGCACGATCTCCAGGTCTCCGCCCGTCTTTACGCGGTCCTTCACTACCTGGGGCCAAAGCATTTCCTCATCTACTTTCAGCGTTTCGGCGGCGTTTTACCTGTTTCTGGCTAGAGAGCGATCCCGGCCCTGCGGGCGATCCTGGTGAGCCGCTCGTTGCTTCGCTTGTGCTTGGAGATCAGGACTCGGGTGAGTTCCAACGTGGTTGGGTGAACTGCTGCCATTTCCGGAGACGTAGCCCAAGCCTTTTCGAGGCTTTCAAGGGTGCCGTCCTGGTCGCCCAGCGCCAGCTGGGAACGGCCAAGGTTCATGAAGACGGGAGCGACCCGATTAGCCGGAAGTGTCATGCCTGCCCGAATCAGATCTTCGGCGGTTTCCAGTGCCCTGCGGTGCTGTTCCATGTCGGACGCCGTAGAGATTACGTGCGTTGCCGTCTGCTCGGGGCCGAATTGCATCCCATGCTTCGCCATTTCTTCCGGGATTTCCTCGGTCATTCGCCAGGCGGCGTCAATGTGCTTTTGGGTGGTCTGCTTGTCTTTCAGTCGTCCCGCAAGGGTCAAGCCTCGCAGGTGAAGAATTCCAAGCCCGAATACGCGGTCCTGTCCCGTCAGTGTGGATTCCGCTTGGGCGATGGCGCGGTCAACAATGGCCAAGCCGCCCACGAAATCACCGGAGTTGAGGAACGTACCGGCGTCGTCCCGTGCTGCGACGACAGCCGCAATCGGGTCAGCCCTCTCGGCTGCCATGCGTTGTTTGAGTGTCGCCAATTCGGCAAGGTGCGTCCACCTGTGCCGAGCGGCCAGCCAATAAATGACCCCGTATACGTCCGCAACCAATCCCCATGCTGTTGGCTCTTCCGTGAGATGGGCATGATTGGTGACCCTGGTGAGCACTCCAGGTAGTTTCTGGAGAACCTTGGACAGCGCCGTATTCCATCGGAGTTGGTTCAGTTCGTCGACTTCCTGTTGAAGCCTCTCGGGATGCTCTGGGGGTTCTCCTGGGATATCGAATCTCCGGAGAGCCCAGTTGAGTTCATTCAAGTTCGCTTCCGGCGCACTGCCCAGGAGTTCATCAAGGGTGAGGTTCATCGCGCGGGCAAGGGAAGCGCCTACCCCCTGCGTGAGTGCCCGATCCCCCACCTCGATCTTGCTGAGCAGGGAAACCGACACCCCCGCCCTGCGGGCCAGGGTCACCTGACTCAGCCCGAGTTCCTTCCGGCGCGCAGCGACGTTGGCGCCCGGTCCGGGTACGTGGTTCGCGCTCATACCTTGCGTCTTCCCCGCTCGGCGACGTCCTTACGACCCATGGTCCCAAAGCCTGCGTGCAACGCACCTGCCATCTGTGCAAGGAGTGTGCAAGTCGTTGTGCCGGTACGGGCGTTGACTGATGACGACAGACCCCGGCGACCGCGCGAACGGCCCCGGGGCACGGCCAACGCTTCGGAGGAGCGCTGACATGGAGTTCCTATCACGTGCACTCGAATGGATGAGAACGGTTCTGTTCGGACCGTGCACCCCAGGCAGGCACAGCCGACCGGCAGCGGTCCGGGAATCGCTCCAGGCGTCTCCCTCGGGCCTCTCGCCGGAAGTGTGGGGCGCCCGACCGGTCACGGTCCGCAGGGCCCGTAGGGAACAGCACCCGGCGCCCCCACAGGCGCAGCCTCGCGTGCCTCGTGACTGGGAGGCAGAGGAAGCCTGGGAACACGCGGGCGCCATGGTCCGCCCCTACGTCGCGCACCTGGGCGGGGTACCCGGGGCGGCCCGCGCGGGCGTCCAGGCGCACCCCTGGGAGGCGGCCGGATGAGCGCCCAGGAAAGCGCCGGACGCGCAGCCACTCAGTCACCGATCGATATGGCCCTCCTGCGTGAAAACGTGGCCCGTCTGCTCGATGAGGACGCGGAACTTCCCAGCGCCGAGGAACTCGACACGCTGACCCTGCTTTTGCGGGGGCACATGATGCTGCTCATCCCCGAAGTCGAGGAAGCCGCCGGAAAACTTCCCGAAGACGACGTTCCCCGCGCGTGCGCACGCGCGTGCATCGGCGAAGCACACATGCGGCTACGGCTGGAACCAGGCAGCTACCTGCCCCAACGTGTGGCGCACGCAAAGCGGTTGGCCCGTTCGGTCCGTGCCTTGGCGGACCATTACGTGAATCTCGGGGGTGGGCAGTCGTGACAACCCCGCCCTTGCACGTCTGTCGGGCGTGCGACGGACTGATCACCGATCCGGAAGACGCTGTTCTCCTGTGGCACGAAATGGGCAACAGCGGCCCGGGGCGGAATGTGTACGCGCACGCGGAACACGTCGACATGGTGGAGATCATCGATCCGACCCTCTTGCGGATCACGCTCCGGATCTGGGCAGCGAAAATGCAGCCGAAAGCCTGACCCGGCGTATGCCGCGGCAAGACCGGCACCACACCCGATGACGCGCCGTTCCGGAGTGCCGCCCGAAACGGGCTCGACCCCGAG
Organism: Streptomyces sp. NPDC004752; assembly: GCF_053601275.1. NCBI lineage: Bacteria > Bacillati > Actinomycetota > Actinomycetes > Kitasatosporales > Streptomycetaceae > Streptomyces > Streptomyces sp. NPDC004752. The sequence continues at coordinate 55,808 of NZ_JBSGBN010000011.1, forward strand.
CAGGCGGAGTGCGCCCCCCAGCGCTGGGCCGTGAAAGACCCTGGGGACCATGACCCCGTCCCGCTACCCCCGACGGGACGGGCAACGCCCCCAACCGCGCGAGCCAGGGCCGCGGTTGGGGGCCTGTTGCCACCTCGCTGATCAGGCCTCCCGGTCACGCACGATCACGGCACGGACGCACCTGCGTCGCAATGAGCCCCTGGGGACGGGACGGGTGGGGGCGGCGGGGTGAGGTCAGTGCCCCGCCGTCTTGGATCGTCGGCCTCACTCTCCCGTTCTCAATCTTGGAGAGCTTCCCAGCAGACATGGAAGCCCTACGGGCCACTACGTCACCGGTGAGCCCCGATGTTTCCCGTAGCGCCCGCAGGGCTGTCCCAAGTGAGTCGCTGGTCAGTGGTGCCGCTCCCAGTAACTAGCGAAGGGCGTAGCAGCAATCAGGGCACGTTCGCGGTAACCCTGGTACTCCGTGAGCCTGTCCGGAGGCAGAAGTTCTGCCCCCGTGAACTTGCCCTCAGCGGTGTAGTGCATGCGGTAGACGTCACGGTCATCCATCAACCAGAAATCGTGATCAGGAAGACCGGTCACGGTCTGCTCGGCCAGGTCGATGATCCCGATGGACTCCCCGGCCTTGATGTTGCCGGGGTATGCGGCCAGTTCGTACCTCAGATAGTCGGTCAGGGGAGAACTCAGGACATGAACGCGGGAAACCTGTTTACCCTCGTCGGTCATGGACCGCACCCAAGGGTTGTCGTCCCACTCCAGACCCATGTCCTCACCTGCGAGGAACCGCGCGATTTCGTCGCGCTCCTCTTCTACGTCGTACTCGTCCAACGTCTCCAGACGGAACGCCGTCCGCTCGAAGGTTTCGAAGATCCGGCCGAACTCTTCACCGCTGAGCACGGAAGTACTCCTCCAGCACTGCGGCCGGAACCATGACGGCGCTCTCACCCTCGGGTAGATCGAGCTGCGCCAGTCGTTCCGGATCGATGATCACGTAACCCTGGACGACGAAACCTTTACCGTCCTCGGTGCCCCACAGCGTCGGGCATGTGCCGTTCTTGCACTCCGGGCCGTCCGACAGCTTCCGCAGCGGTCCGCTCATGGCTTCCCCCTCAGTTCGACAGCCCTTGTCAGGTTCGATGGTTCCGAGTGGCCGTGATCAAGGTCAAGACTCTCGGCTTTCCAGAACAGGAAAGCGGCAACGACAAAGCCCCCAGCCGACGGCCAGAGGCTCTCAGCGAGTGTCTACGCGGCTAGGTCAGCCCAGACCCGGCCCCCGGACGGGGATGCTGGTGAAGGTCGGCTGGGCAGGTTCCGGTGCGGTGAAGAAGTCGTTGCCCTTGTCGTCGACGACGATGAACGCCGGGAAGTCCTCGACCTCGATCTTCCAGACGGCCTCCATGCCGAGTTCCTCGTACTCGACGACCTCGACCTTCTTGATGCAGTCCTGGGCGAGCCGGGCGGCCGGGCCGCCGATGGAGCCGAGGTAGAAGCCGCCGTGCGTACCGCACGCGTCCGTGACCTGTTTGCTGCGGTTGCCCTTGGCGAGCATCACCTTGGAGCCGCCCGCGGCCTGGAACTGCTCGACGTAGGAGTCCATACGGCCGGCCGTGGTGGGGCCGAACGAGCCGGACGCGTAGCCCTCGGGGGTCTTCGCCGGGCCCGCGTAGTACACCGGGTGGTCCTTCAGGTACTGCGGCATCTCCTCGCCCGCGTCGAGCCGCTCCTTGATCTTCGCGTGCGCGATGTCGCGGGCCACCACCAGCGGGCCGGTGAGGGACAGCCGGGTCTTGACCGGGTACTTGGTCAGCTCGGCGAGGATCGCGTCCATCGGCTGGTTGAGGTCGATCCTGACGACGTCGGAGGAGTCGTCCAGGTGCTCGTCCGTCGTCTCCGGCAGGAACCGCGCCGGGTCCGTCTCCAGCCGCTCCAGGAAGACGCCCTCGGGGGTGATCTTGGCGAGCGCCTGGCGGTCTGCCGAGCAGGAGACCGCGATGGCGACCGGGCAGGACGCGCCGTGCCGGGGGAGGCGGACCACACGGACGTCGTGGCAGAAGTACTTGCCGCCGAACTGCGCGCCGATGCCGATCCGCTGGGTCAGCTCGAAGACCTTCTGCTCCAGCTCCTTGTCCCGGAAGCCATGGCCGAGCGGCGAGCCCTCGGCGGGCAGGCCGTCCAGGTAGTGCGCGGAGGCGTACTTCGCGGTCTTCAGCGCGTACTCGGCGCTGGTGCCGCCGACCACGATCGCCAGGTGGTACGGCGGGCAGGCGGCCGTGCCCAGCGAGCGGATCTTCTCCTCCAGGAACTTCATCATGGAGGCTTCGTTCAGGACGGCCTTCGTCTCCTGGTACAGGAACGACTTGTTGGCGCTGCCACCGCCCTTCGCCATGAAGAGGAACTTGTAGGCGCCGCCGTCGGTCGCGTACAGCTCGATCTGCGCCGGGAGGTTCGAGCCGGTGTTCTTCTCCTCCCACATGGTCAGCGGCGCCATCTGCGAGTACCGGAGGTTGAGCTTGGTGTACGCGTCGTAGATGCCGTGCGAGAGGGCCTTCTCGTCCTCGCCCTCGGTGAGCACGTGCTGCCCGCGCTTGCCCATGACGATCGCCGTGCCGGTGTCCTGGCACATCGGAAGCACGCCCGCCGCCGCGATGTTCGCGTTCTTCAGCAGGTCCAGCGCGACGAACTTGTCGTTGCTGGATGCCTCGGGATCGTCGATGATCCGGCGCAGCTGCGCGAGGTGGGCCGGGCGGAGATAGTGCTGGATGTCGTGGATGGCCTCCTCGGCCAGCTTGCGCAGCGCCTCCGGCTCGACCTTGAGGAACGTCCGCCCGTCGGCCTCGAAGGTGGAGACACCTTCGGAGGTCACCAGCCGGTACGGGGTGGTGTCCTCGCCCTGGGGGAGCAGATCGGCGTATGCGAACGCAGGGTGGGTTGGGGGGGAACTATGCGGCATCTTCGCCCATTCCTCACTCGACAGGCAGCGTGTCCAGGCGCCTCGCCTCCTGGGCGCGCTGGCCGAGGGGGGCGCCTGTGGCCCACCGGCGTCGGCGGGCCTCACCAGCGTAGAACCTGGCGGCGACGGCGAGGCTGTGAGGTCGGGCTCAGTCGGCCATGCTCGGGTTCGGTGCGCCATGTCAGGGGTCGGTCCGTCCTACCTGGGCTCGGTGCGCCACGCCCGAGTTGTCCACACCCCTGGTCGCGATCTATCGCGTTTGGGTACGCTGCTGTCGTGGACCTTCAGAAGCACGCCCAGCGGCAGGACGCGGCGCCGCGCGTCACCGAACTGCGCGCCTCGGACGCGGACCGGGACCGAATCGCCGACATCCTGCGCGAGGCCCTCGCCGAGGGGCGCCTGACCGCCGACGAACACGCGGAGCGCGTGGAGGGGGTGCTGAACGCCAAGACGGTCGGCGAGTTGGAGGTCTTCATCCGGGACCTGCCCGCCGCCCACGGCCGCCCGGCCGCCTCGGCGTACGCGCCGCCCCGCCCGGCCCCCGGCGCGATACCGGCCGAGGCGGACGCCAACATCGTCGCCGTGTTCAGCAGCGCCGTGCGCAAGGGCCGCTGGCGCGCCGGGCGCCGAATGCATGCGTACGCGATCTTCGGCAGCGTCGAGATCGACCTCAGCGAGGCGATCTTCGAGTATCAGCAGGTCGTGATCAAGGCGGTATCGGTGTTCGGAGACGTCACGATCCGAGTGCCGGAGAACGTGTCGCTGCGCGGCACTGGCGGCGGCGTGCTCGGCAACTTCGAGGTGCACACGCTGGATTCGGCCGAGTCCGAGGCGCCCGTGGTCTATGTGGACGGGTGGGCGGTGCTGGGCAACGTCGAGGCGCGGCCGAAACGCGGGAAACTCGTCGCGGACATTCTCGACCGCGTTCACCACAAGGTCGACAGGACTTTGCGCAAGCATCTCGGACATTGACGGCCGCGCACCGGGCCGGATCCTGAACGGAAGCGGTTCCGCCACGCCCGGCGCGGGGGTCGTGAACCGGCCGTCGGGCTCCCCGTGGATCGGAACGCAGTGCATAGGCGCGCGCACAGCGGGTAGGGCTTGCTGCATCGTGTCTCGCTCGCGAAGCCGTCGTCAGGAGTAGACCGTGCTGCAACCGCCGCATTCGTCCCTGCAGGTAGCTGCCGTTCCGGCCCAGCGGGTGCCAGCGCGGGAGCGGGCCCAGGACGCCCCCTGGCACACCGAGGCGGTGTGCCGGCGGGACGAGGCCGGCCTGTTCTTCGCCCCTTCGAAGGAGCCCACCGCCGCCAGGCTGTCCCGCGAGGAGGCGGCCAAGCGGGTCTGCGCGCGCTGTCCGGTGATGGTCGAGTGTCGCGAACACGCGCTGCTCCAGCCCGAGCCGTACGGCGTCTGGGGCGGCCTCACCGCCGCGGAGCGCCGCGTGGTACTGGCCCGGCGCCGACGTCGCGACATGGAGCTGAAGAAGACGGCGGGGGCGGCGGGCCGCATAGCAGCGGCGGGCTGACCGCCCCCCCAACCCCGAACCCGCCCCACCGCCCAGATTCCGAGCCCAGATTCCGAGCCTCGACTCTGAGCCCCGATTCCGAGCCCACGCGCGGACTCCACGCGGCCCGAACTCCACAACGAACCCGCGCACCGCACGGGGCCCGCGCCCTGTTGCGTGTTGTGGGTTTCGCCCCGAAGCGTCGCGTCGCGCCGGGCCCATGTCCTGGTGCCGCGTGCCGTGGGCTTCGCCCCGATTCCCCGCGTCGTGCCGGGCCCGCGCTCTTGGGCTGGTGCTGCGTGCCATGCGCCGCGCCCCGAGCCGTCGCCCTGGCCTTTGCGTTGGCCGTGTCTGTGCCCTGAACTCCAGCCCTGGGTCTTGCGTGGCCATGGACTCATCCAGCGCCGGGCCTTCGTGCCGACTCCGCACGCTCCGGGCCAGCCTCGGGCCCGCCCGAGTCCTCGCGACGGCGCTCGCCACGAACCCCGTACCCGGTGCCCCGTGCCCCCTACGTCGTACCTCGTACGTCGCACCGCGCACCGGCGGGCGGGACCGTCACGGCCCACGGCCGGGCTCTGCCAACGCCGGTGGCGCCCCCTCCGCACCGGGGGCGCCACCTGGTCCGAGTTCTTTGACCCTTGCGTTGTGAACCTTGCGCTACTTCGCCCGGTCGAAGTCGATCGCGCTGTAGGCGCGCAGCTTGCTCAGCCGGTGCTCGGAGTCGATCCGGCGGACCGTTCCGGATCGCGAACGCATCACGATCGAGTCGGTCGTGGCCGTCTCGGAGCGATAGCGCACCCCGCGCAGCAGCTCGCCGTCCGTGATGCCGGTGGCGACGAAGAAGACGTTCTCGCCGGTGACCAGGTCCTCCGTGGTCAGCACGCGGTCCAGGTCGTGCCCGGCGTCCAGCGCCCGCTGCCGTTCGTCGTCGTCCTTCGGCCACAACTTGCCCTGGATGGTGCCGCCCAGGCACTTCACGGCGCACGCCGAGATGATCCCCTCGGGGGTGCCTCCGATGCCGAGCAGCAGATCGATGCCGGTGCCCTCGCGCAGGGCGAGGATCGAGCCGGCCACATCGCCGTCGGTGATCAGTTTGATGCGCGCGCCGGTCTCCCGAACCTCCTTGATGAGGCCCTCGTGCCGCGGCCGGTCCAGGATGACGACCGTGACGTCCTCGGGCGTGGACCGCTTCGCCTTGGCGACCCGGCGGATGTTCACCGACACGGGCGCGTCGATGTCGACGAAGTCGGCCGCCTCCGGCCCCGTGACCAGCTTGTCCATGTAGAACACGGCGGACGGGTCGAACATGGAGCCGCGCTCGGCCGCCGCGAGGACCGCGATCGCGTTCGGCATGCCCTTGGCGGTCAGCGTGGTGCCGTCGATCGGGTCGACGGCGATGTCGCACTCGGGCCCGGTGCCGTCGCCGACGCGCTCCCCGTTGAAGAGCATCGGGGCCTCGTCCTTCTCGCCCTCGCCGATGACGACCACGCCGTTCATCGAGACGGTGGAGACGAGGCTGCGCATGGCGCGGACCGCGGCACCGTCGGCGCCGTTCTTGTCACCGCGCCCGACCCAGCGGCCGGCGGCCATCGCCGCGGCCTCGGTCACCCGGACGAGTTCCAGGGCCAGGTTCCGGTCGGGAGCCTCGGAGGGGACGTCCAGCTCGGACGGCAAGTGATGATGCTCGGTCATCGGAGCGCACCTTTCTGATACGACGACGGCCGGATGAGGGTGTTCGTCCCGACTCTACCGCCAGGGGTACAGAATGAGCAGGGGCCCCCACGGATGAGCGCGCAGAGCACCTGCGACGATGGGGTGCGTGGCAGGTTCGAACGGCAAGCAGAAAACGGTCCGGGACATGATCCTCTCCCTGGGCCTGATCGGGATGGCAGCGGCCGTCATCTACGTCTTCATCCCGCATGACGACCACGCTCCCGAGCTCAAGCGGGTCGACTACCGTGTCGAGCTGCTCACGGCGCAGCGCGTCGCGCCCTACCCGGTGGCCACGCCCGAGGGCCTGCCGGACTCCTGGAAGGCGACCTCGGTCCGCTTCCAGGGAGGGGACTCCGCACACTGGCATCTGGGCTTCCAGGATCCCGACGGCCAGTATGTGCAGATCGAGCAGTCGACTCAGCGTCGCGCCGAGTTCATCGACCAGGCCAGCCAGGGAGCGAAGGCCACCGACGTCACCGAGAAGATCGGCGACCGCACCTGGACGCGCTACAGCGGTGGCCGCTACGACGCCCTGGTGCTGGAGGACACGCCCGGCTCCACCACGATGGTCGCGGGCACGGCGTCGTTCGAGGGGCTGGCGAGGATGGCGGGCTCGCTGAAACTGAAGCCGTTGTGACCCGCGTGTGGTGCCCCGGACGAGCGCGGGTGGGGCCACGCACGAGCGTGAGGGGCCGTCGCGACGGTCCCTCACGGCTTCGGGGTCGGCTCAGACGGTGGTGACGACCTCGTCGTACGCCAGCCGCGGCGAGCGCGGGTAGGAGGCGTTCTCGCCCGGCTTGCCGATGTTGACGACCATCAGCGGGGTGTGGTCGTCGTCGAGGAACTCCTTGCGCACGCCCTCGGCGTCGAAGCCGGTCATCGGGCCGGCGGCCAGCCCGGCGGCGCGCACGCCCACGATGAAGTACGCGGCCTGGAGGGCGGCGTTCAGCGCCGCGGAGCCCTTGCGCACCGGACGCTCGACGAAGAAGTCCTTGGCCTGCGGGAAGGCCGGGAACAGGGTCGGCAGCTCCTCGTGGAACTCGTTGTCCGCGGAGAGGATCGCCACCAGCGGGGCGGTGGCCGTCTTGGGCCGGTTGCCCTCGGACATGTGCCGCACCAGGCGCTCACGGGCCTCGGGGGAGCGCACCAGGGTGATGCGCAGCGGGGTCTGGTTGAAGGCGGTGGGGCCGTACTTGACCAGGTCGTAGATCGCCTGCACCTGCTCATCGGTGACCGGCTCGGAGGTGAAGGTGTTCGCGGTGCGGGCCTCGCGGAACAGGAGGTCCTGGGCGGTGGGGTCAAGAACGAGAGACATGCGTGATCTTCCTCAGATGCGCGTCCGGGTCCGGATGCCGGACCGGCTGACGGGCATGACCGTACGCGAGGGAAGTTTCAAGATTCAACAAAAACTGGGGTGTGGTGATCCGCTTCACAGATCCGGAAGCGTGCGGTCGCCCGCCGTGGTCTGTGGCTGTGTCCGGGCACCGTCGGCCACCGCCGTCCGGCAGGCCCCATCCGTCCGCCGGGGCCCCGTCCGGCAGGCCCCATCCGTCCGGCCGGTCGCTACGCGCCGCTCTTCCCCGTGCCCTCCGCGTCCGCCGCCTCCGCTTGCCCTTCTTCCTCCTCGGCCAGGGCGGCGTCCAGCCGGGCCCGCGCGCCCTCCAGCCAGCGTCGGCACACCTTGGCCAGCTCCTCGCCGCGCTCCCAGAGCGCGAGGGACTCCTCCAGGCTCGTCCCGCCCGCCTCCAGCCGCCGTACGACTTCGATCAGTTCGTCCCGCGCCTGCTCGTACGAGAGCGCCTCTTCCGCCTTGCCGGTCATCCGTTCACCCTAAGCGTCGACTCGTACCGTGAATTCGCCCTCGGCGACCCGCGCCCGCAGCACCTCGGCCGCGGTCACCTCCGCCGGATCCCGCACCACATGCCCGTCGGCCCGCTGCAGCACCGCGTACCCGCGCTTCAGCGTCGCCGCGGGGGAGAGGGCCACCACGCGCGCGTGCGTGTGCGTCAGCTCGGAGTCGGCGCGGTCGAGGAGGTGGCCCAGTGTGCGACGACTCCGGTCGAGCAGCGCGGCGACATGGTCCGCCCGCTCGTCGACCATCCGGTGCGGGTCCTCCATCGACGGCCGGGCCAGCGCGTGCGCCAGCCCCCGCTCCTCCCGCTCGACCAGCGCCTGAACACACCGCCGCGCCCGGCCCCGCAGCATCCGCACCCGCTCCAGCTCCTCACCCACGTCCGGTACGACCTTCTTCGCCGCGTCGGTCGGGGTGGAGGCGCGCAGGTCGGCCACGAAGTCCAGGAGCGGATGGTCCGGCTCGTGACCGATCGCGGACACGACGGGCGTACGACAGGCGGCGACCGCGCGGACGAGCTGCTCGTCGGAGAACGGCAGCAGATCCTCCACGCTGCCGCCGCCGCGGGCGACGATGATCACGTCCACCGCGTCGGTCTCGTCCAGCTCCTTGACCGCCTGCACGACCTGGGGCACCGCGTGCACGCCCTGCACGGGCACATTGCGCACCTCGAAGCGGACGGCGGGCCAGCGGTGCCGGGCGTTCTCCAGCACATCCCGCTCCGCGGCGGAGGCACGGCCGCAGACGAGGCCGATGAGCTGCGGCAGAAAGGGCAGCGGGCGCTTGCGCTCGGGCGCGAACAGCCCCTCCGCCGCCAGCGCCTTCTTCAGCTGCTCCAGCCGCGCGAGCAGCTCACCGACCCCCACGGGCCGTATCTCGGCGGCCCGCAGCGACAGCTGCCCGCGCGGCGCGTACCACTCCGGTTTGGCGTGCACGACGACGCGGGCGCCCTCGCCGACGACATCGGCGACCGCGTCGAACACCTGTCGGTAGCAGGTCACGCTCACCGAGATGTCGTACGACGGGTCGCGCAGCGTCAGAAAGACGACGCCCGCGCCCGGCCGCCGCGACAACTGCGTGATCTGCCCCTCGACCCAGACCGCCCCGAGCCGGTCGATCCATCCCCCGATGAGCCGCGACACCTCGCCGACGGGCAGCGGGGTCTGCGCGGACGTGTTCACAGCCATGCCGCGAGACTAACGGGCCCCTCCGACAATCCCGCGCCCTCGCTGCGCGGCCAGCACCACCAGGCCTGCCGCCAGCCACACCGTGCCCACCACCCGGGCCGCCGCCGACGCCTCCACGATCACCGCCACCGTGATCACCGCGCCCACCACCGGGACCGCCCCATGCCGCCACCAGCTCACCGGCCCGCCCCTGCGCCGCACCGCGAACCACCCCACCACGCTCGCGTGCAGCAGCGTGAACGCCGTGAGCGCCCCGATGTCCACCACGGAGACCAGACGGTCCATCCCGTCGTCCCGCCGGGCCGCCCACACCGCGGCGACCAGGGTGATCACGGCCGCGCACAGCAGGGCCGCCCGCGGCACCCCGGAATCCGTCTTCGCAAGCGCCCGCGGCAGCCGGCGGTCCCGTCCCATCGCGAACAGCAGCCGCCCCGCCGCGGCCTGCCCGGCCAGCGCCGCGAACGCCGCCCCGATCGCCTTGCTCGCGGCCACCAGGTCGTGCAGCCACGTCCCCACCGACGCGTCCACGGCGTCGTAGAAGGCCGTGCCCTGCCGCCCCGGATCCGCCGCGAGCTGTGCGGACGTCGCCGGCTCCAGCAGCGCCACTAGATACGTCTGCGCGACGAACAGCACGCCCGCCAGCACCAGACAGAACAGCAGCGCCCGCGCCACCTTCTCCGACCCGCCGGTGACCTCCTCCGCGAACGCGGCGATCGCGTCGAAGCCCAGGTACGACAGCACGGCGACGGACACCGCGCCGATCACCGCCGACAGCGCGAACGCCCCCTGCGTACCGTCCCCGGACAGCGGCGAAAGCCATCCGCGCGCGGCCCCGTCCCGCGCCAGCACCACGACCGCCGACACCAGGAACACCAGCAGGACGACGATCTCCGAAGCCAGCACCAGAAAACCCACGCGCGCGGCGGCCCGTACGCCCCACAGGTTGAGCAGCGTCGTCACGACCACCGCGAGCGCCGTCCACACCCACCGCGACACCTCGGGGACCAGTGCGTTCATCGCGATCCCGGAGAACAGGTAGGCCACCGCGGGGATCAGCAGATAGTCCAGCATCGCCATCCAACCCGCGATGAAGCCGGCGCCCTCGCCGAGCCCCGCGCGCGCGTAGGCGAACACCGACCCCGCCAGCGGCACCACCCGCACCATCTGCGCGTAGCTGTACGCGGTGAACGCCATCGCCACCGTGGCGACCACGTACACGAGTGCCACCGCGCCGTGCGACTTCGCGTCCAGCGTGCCGAAGACCCCCACCGGTGCCATGGGCGCGATGAACAGCAGTCCGTAGACGACGAGGTCACGGAAGCCGAGGCTGCGCCGCAGCCGGTGCCCTTCGTCGGTCCGTGGTGCGGCCGTGCCGGTCTCGGTCATCAGTTCCTCCGCGTGTCGAGCCGCCCCCTGCCCCCTTCGGCCCTGCCCGGCCCCACCCGGCCGATCGCCCGGTCTTCCCGTGAACGGTACGCGAACGCGATCTCCGGGCCGCCGCAGGCGGCCTTACGATGGGTGCCATGACTGCCCTGCCTGGCCGCCGTGTCCTGCTCGCCGCCCCCCGGGGCTACTGCGCGGGCGTGGACCGCGCCGTGATCGCCGTCGAGAAGGCCCTGGAGCAGTACGGGGCCCCGATCTATGTCCGGCACGAGATCGTCCACAACAAGTACGTCGTCCAGACCCTGGAGAAGAAGGGCGCCGTCTTCGTAGAGCGCACCGAAGAGGTGCCGCCGGGCAGCATCGTGATGTTCTCGGCGCACGGCGTGGCCCCCGTCGTCCACGAGGAGGCCGAGCGCGGCCGGCTCGCCACCATCGACGCCACCTGCCCGCTGGTCACCAAGGTCCACAAGGAAGCGGTCCGGTTCGCCAACGAGGACTACGACATCCTGCTGATCGGCCACGAGGGCCACGAGGAGGTCATCGGTACCTCCGGCGAGGCCCCGGACCACATCCAGCTCGTCGACGGCCCCGAGGATGTCGCCAAGGTCGAGGTCCGCGACCCGGCCAAGGTGGTCTGGCTGTCCCAGACCACGCTCTCCGTGGACGAGACCATGGAGACCGTGGACGCGCTGAAGGAGAAGTTCCCGCAGCTGCTCTCCCCGCCCAGCGACGACATCTGCTACGCCACGCAGAACCGCCAGCTCGCCGTGAAGCAGATGGGCGAGGAGGCCGACCTGGTCATCGTGGTCGGCTCCCGCAACTCCTCCAACTCCAAGCGGCTCGTGGAGGTCGCCAAGCTGGCCGGCGCACGCGCGGCGTACCTGGTGGACTTCGCCGACGAGATCGACGAGACCTGGCTGGAGGGCGTGACCACGGTCGGCGTGACCTCCGGCGCCTCCGTTCCGGAGATCCTGGTCGAGCAGGTCCTGGAATGGCTCACCGAGCGCGGCTACGCGGACGTCGAGATCGTCAAGGCGGCCGAGGAGTCCATCACCTTCTCGCTCCCCAAGGAGCTGCGCCGCGATCTGCGCGAGGAGGCGGCCGCCCTGGTCGCCGAGCGCGGGGGTTCGGGTACGGCGGACGCGTGAGCTGCGGATCGGGTGCGGCGGATGCGTGGGCTGCGGATCGGGTGCGGCGGACGTGTGAGCTGCGGTTCGAGTGCGGCGGATGCGTGGGCTGCGGATCGGGTGCGGCGGACGTGTGAGCTGCGGTTCGAGTGCGGCGGATGCGTGGGCTGCGGTTCGAGTGCGGCGGACGTGTGAGCTGCGGTTCGAGTGCGGCGGATGCGTGGGCTGCGGATCGCCCGGCGCGTGACTGTCAGCCGTCCGTCGTAACGTGGGGCCATGCAGATCTTCGGTGTGGACATCGGCGGATCCGGGATCAAGGGCGCACCCGTGGACCTGGAGCGGGGCGACCTCGCGCAGGAGCGCTTCAAGGTGCTCACCCCGCACCCGGCGACGCCCGACGGGGTGGCCGACGGCGTGAAGGAGGTCGTCGAACACTTCGGCTGGACGGGCCCGGTCGGGCTCACCTTCCCGGGCGTGGTCACCGGCGGGACCACCATCCGTACCGCCGCCAACGTGGACAAGAGCTGGATCGACACGGACGCGCGGGCGTTGTTCAGCGAGCGCCTGGGCGGCCATGACGTCACGGTCGTCAACGACGCGGACGCGGCCGGCGTCGCCGAGATGGGCTTCGGCGCGGGCCGCGGCCGCGGCGGCACGGTCATCCTGCTCACCTTCGGTACGGGCATCGGCAGCGCCCTGTTCATCGACGGCGCCCTGGTCCCCAACACCGAGCTGGGCCATCTGGAGCTGGACGGTCACGAGGCGGAGAAGCGGGCCTCCAGCAAGACCAAGGAGGACCACCAGCTGACCTGGGAGCAATGGGCACGCCGCGTGCAGAAGTACCTCGCGCACGTCGAGATGCTGTTCTCCCCGGAGCTGTTCATCGTCGGCGGCGGCGTCAGCCGCAAGGCGGACAGGTTCCTGCACCTCATCGAGGGCGTCAGGGCGGAGATCGTTCCCGCGCAACTGCAGAACAATGCGGGGATCGTGGGCGCGGCGATGCATGCGTCCACGCACGGCTAGCGATCAGTGCCCCGGGCCCGACCGATGTGGGCCTGGACGTGCGGGGCTGACCGTGCGGGCCTGGCCGACGTGGTCAGGCCCGTCCCGCGGGTCCGGCAGGTCCGCCCTGCCGCCGGTGCCTGACCAGCCGGATCCGCCGTACGATCACGGTCACGCTCGCGATCAGCGTCCCCCCGTACAGCCATCCGGCCTGGGTGGCGAGCGCGGTGACCAGCCCCATCAGCCGGCCCGCCAGCCCGCCGCCGTCGTCGGCGACGGGCAGCAGCCCCACCGCGTAGGCGATCGGCACCACGACGGGCGCCGTCAGCAGATCGCCGCCGCGCACCCACAGCGCGGTCAGCACGCACACGGGCAGGAACAGCACCCCGTACACGGTGAGGGACGCCCCGAACAGCAGCTGGTCGACCAGGCCGAGCAGGAACATCAGCGCCCCGCAGAACAGGCCACCGCCGAGCCCGGTGAGCCGGGGACCCGGCATCCGCCGCGGCGGATGTGCCGGACGCGCACGAACCGGCTGCCGGGCGGGCGCCCGGATGTCCCCCGGCTGGCGCCTGGCCTGCGGCGGAAGGGGCGCCGGTGGCGTACCGCGTCGCGGTCCGTGCTGCGGGGGTCGCGTCCTGTGTTGCTCCACTGGACCAACCTAGGTCGGCTTATGTGCCGAATGGCCCTAGAGACACGCCGTCGCGAGCGTATCCAGGTGTTCGACGCTTCAGCGGGGGCGGTGTCCGGCACGCCGTAAACTGGGGGATCGGCCGGTCTGCTGGCCCCCTGGCCCTCCTCCTCATGTACGGGAAGTCGCAACGTGTCGCTCACGATCGGAATCGTCGGCCTGCCGAATGTCGGCAAGTCGACCCTGTTCAACGCCCTGACCAAGAACGACGTGCTGGCGGCCAACTACCCGTTCGCCACGATCGAGCCGAACGTCGGCGTGGTCGGTGTCCCGGACGCGCGCCTGACGAAGCTGGCCGAGATCTTCGGCTCGCAGCGCATCCTCCCGGCGACCGTCGACTTCGTCGATATCGCGGGCATCGTCCGCGGCGCCTCCGAGGGCGAAGGGCTGGGCAACAAGTTCCTCGCGAACATCCGTGAGTCCGACGCGATCTGCCAGGTCATCCGCGCTTTCAAGGACGAGAACGTCGTCCACGTCGACGGCAAGGTCTCGCCCAAGGACGACATCGAGACGATCAACACGGAGCTGATCCTCGCCGACCTCCAGACCATCGAGAAGGTCCTGCCGCGCCTGCAGAAGGAGTCGCGGATCAAGAAGGACGTCGCACCCAAGGTCAAGGCGGTCGAGGAGGCCAAGGAGATCCTGGAGCGGGGCGACACCCTCTTCTCGCAGGGCGTCGTCCAGGGCGGCGAGCGCGCCGAGCCGCTGCACGACCTGCACCTGCTCACCACCAAACCGTTCCTCTACGTCTTCAATGTCGACGAGGACGAGCTGACCGACGACGACTTCAAGGGCGAGCAGCGTGCCCTGGTCGCCCCCGCCGAGGCGATCTTCCTCAACGCCAAGCTGGAGGCGGACCTCGCCGAGCTGGACGAGGCGGACGCGCTGGAACTCCTGGAGTCCGTGGGCGCCGAGGAGCCCGGCCTGGCCACCCTCGCCCGCGTCGGCTTCGACACCCTCGGCCTGCAGACGTACCTCACGGCCGGCCCCAAGGAGGCCCGCGCCTGGACCATCAAGAAGGGCGCCACGGCCCCCGAGGCGGCCGGCGTGATCCACACCGACTTCCAGAAGGGCTTCATCAAGGCCGAGGTCATCTCCTTCACGGACCTGGTGGAAACCGGCTCGGTCCCGGAGGCCCGCGCCAAGGGCAAGGCCCGGATGGAGGGCAAGGACTACGTGATGCAGGACGGGGATGTGGTGGAGTTCCGGTTCAATGTGTAGCGGGTGGCATGGCACCACTTCGCTGATCTGGTAAACATGCAGGTCAGGAGGGGTCTGGCTCTTCGGGGTCGGGCCCCTGGTTTTTTCCCGGGCTGGGATGGTGTTGGGAAACCTGACCTGTCATCACCTGTCATCACCCCTGCTCAGCCCCACCGTGCTGGGTTCGTTCGTCTCCCGCTCCCCTTCTCCCCGCCCTTGCCCAGGTCTCGGGACAGGAAAGGGCTCCCCCGGCCGCGGTGTGTGGTGAGGGGAGCCCCGGTGAGCCGACCGTCTACCGGATCAGCTCCCGTCCTCGTCACTTGCGCGAGGTGCGGTGGGCCGGTGCGGGGCGTCCCAGAGGTGCGGAGGTGTCATGCCGTCCTCGCCTGTCTCCCACCAGCCTTGGTTCTGTTCGCCCGCGCCGCTCTCCGCCGCCCCCGGCCTGAACGTGCCCGCGCCCGCGTCGGCATCCGGGTCCGCGGCCGCTTCGCTGAACGGCGAGTCCTCGGGGGCTGGGAAGTCCGCCGGCCAAGGCCCCGTGGTGCCCCCCTCGCCGGAAGGGCCACCCTCCGTCCCCTCACCCCCGTACTCGTCGGGTGCCTGGAGAAGGTCCCGCCGGATCTCCTCGGCGGCCTCGTCCAGCCCGGCCGCTTCCAGGCTCCGCACCACACGGTGCACAAACACTGTGTACTCGTCCATGTCCGGCTTCAGGCCCACCGCCGTCAGCAACAGGAGCAGCCGATCCGAAACCCCTACCTCCTCTTCGCGGTCGAACGTCCCTCCTCCCTGGCCGTGACCGTCCCACAGCGGGCCCCCGACGGTCGCTTCGCTCCGCGCGCCCACGGGCGGGACGAGCAGGTGGCGGAAGAGCTCGGGCACCTCCTCGTCGTTGGCCGCCGCCGTGATCTGGGCGAGCGGGCCGATCATGTCGACCGCCTTCTCGATTTCGTTCTCGTGACGGGCCAGCCACCACACCACCGCGCTGCCCGCGCTCTTGAGCACGTCGTCACCGAGGTAGCGCCGCTTGTTGCGCTCGTGCTGACGCTCGTACTCCCAGATCTCCTCGTCCTTGCGAAGGTCGTTCAACTTCCGCAGGCGCTCACGGTCGGCGGGGGC
The DNA here is from genome assembly GCF_053601275.1 of Streptomyces sp. NPDC004752. Lineage (NCBI taxonomy): Bacteria > Bacillati > Actinomycetota > Actinomycetes > Kitasatosporales > Streptomycetaceae > Streptomyces > Streptomyces sp. NPDC004752. The sequence continues at coordinate 71,536 of NZ_JBSGBN010000011.1, forward strand.
GAGGGTCAGGGTCACATCGGCCGCCAGGGCCTTCACCCGTCCGCTCCGGTCCGGGAGCGGGACGCCCAGCTCCCCCTCCAGGAGATACCGCGCGAAGCTCGCCCGGCCGGGCTCTTCGCGGCCAACGAGTTCCAGGGCCCGGCTGACGATCGAGGACACGGCGAGGGCCGGGGAGGCGCCGTTGGACCGTTCGGCGTGGTCGAGGGCCGGCCTCCACCACACGGTGGCGGAGAAGAGGAAGTCGTAGCCGTCCGCCGCGCTCGGCAGTGCCGCGTCGACCACCCGCGTCTCCTGGTACGGCTGCTCCGTCGGCGCCGCGGGCGGCTCGGGGTCCCCGGGCTCGTACGGGTCGGCCGACGCGCGGCCACCGCTGAGGATCGTCATCACGAGCAGCAGGGAGCCAGAGGCCGTGACCATGGACATGAAGCCCCACAGCCACGCCGACCAGTGCAGGAGGTTTCCGAGAACAGCCGGTGCGAGGCCGCAGAGGGCGACTGACAGCAGGCTGTGAAAGCGGTGTTTCATCGTGCCTCTTCCGTGGTCCGTGGTCCGGCGCCCGCACGCTCCGTGCTTTCCGTGCTTTCCGTGCGGGCGTACTGCGCGTGGTCGATGTGCTGCCAGAAGAGGGCGGCGACGGCCGCGGCCCGGGAGGGGCGGCGCGCGGTCCCCGCCCAGTCGCAGGCGATGGCGTAGAGGCGGTGGAGAGCGGCCGCGCGGCCGCGCGTCGCACCGACCATCACGCCCAGCGCCATCTCCCGCGTGCTGTTGACCGCCGCGGCGGTCAGCCAACTGCTCACCAGCGGCTTCCAGAGTTCCGTCGGCGGCTGGGAGAAAACCGTCTCCCAGCCCAGGAACAGGTCCGGCCACGGCGGCGGGTCCGGTGCCCGGTCGGTCCTCAACAGCTCCGTGAGCAGCCGGAGATGGGGCTCCGCCCCGTGCGGCTCCCGACGCGTCCGGTCCCGCAGGCGGTCGATCAGCGGCCGGTAGAGCCGACGGTCGTGACCGCCGAGGTCGAGAAGGGCCTCCCGGGCTTCGCGCGCCGCCTCCCCCTTCCGTACGGCGAGGTAGTGGAGTCGCACCATCGCCTGATTCGGGTGTGTCGCGCCAAGGCTCTGTCGGCATGCGAGGGTCAGGACGCGGACGAGGCCGTCCGACAAGGCGCCGGACCTCACGCACTCGTACACCCGCCTGCGGAACCATCCCCCGAACCTCTCGTGGCTGAGACCGAGTTCGAGGGCCGCCACGGCTCGCGGGTCGCAGGACGCCCCGGTCGCGCTGTCCGCCCAGCGGACCACAAGGTCGAAGAGGTGGTCGGGCCGCCCGACGGCCAGGGACCGCTCGCCGAAGCGGATGACGACGTTCACCCGGTCGTCGGTGGTCAGACCGCGGAGCCCGGCGGCATGGCCGATCCAGTCCCTGAGATCGTCGCGCACCCCGGGGAAGTTCGCCCAGAAGTACGTCCGTACCGCGTCGGCGTAGGCCAGCCGCCCGAAGCGGAGCCGTCCGTCCGGGTCCCGCTCGATCTCAAGGTCCGCCAACCGCGTCCTGAAATCCGTCCGCGCAAGCTCGGTCGTCGCCTCTTCCTCGTGCCGCACCGTCCTCATCAGGCCGTGCCATGCCTCGTAGACGGTGTCGGCGCGGACCTCCTCGAACACCGCCGTCGCGAGCAGCAGGGCCCGCTCGGGTGCGGTGCGGACCGTGGCCACCTGTCGGCCCACCTCATCGGCCCGGTCGGTCACCGCGTGCATCGCCTGGTCGAGCCATCCCGCGAAGTCGGCGCCGAACCGGCCGCTGTCGCGAGCGGTCCTCACCAGCCCCGCGAACCGCGCCAGCTCCCGCATGGGGGAGCCGGCGCACAGTTGCTGGAGGTCGGGGCTCCCCAGGTCCGCGGGGCGGAAGGCCATCCGGTCCATGCGGAGGTACCGGGTGACGACGGCGACGCCCCGGGGGCGCCCCAGCGTCACCGTGTGCGGTTCGAGGTCCGGCGCGCGGGCGTGCTCCATGCCCGACGGCAGGACGACGACCATGTGGGCCCCCGCCTCCTGGACCTGTGACCGGCGTACGGCCAGGTGGCGCTGGGCCTTGGCGTACGCCTCCTCGTCGGTGATCCCGGAGAGGTCGAGGAGGAAGCGGTCCCCTTCACCGGGGGCGAGCGGTGCCTCGTCCTTGTCCGTGGCGGAACGCTCCTCGAACCGGACCCCCTCGTCGTCGGCGCCCCCGTCCGCACCGAGCTCGTGCAGCAGCATGATCGCCGCGGCGCGGCGGCCGCTGCCGGGCGGAGCCTCCAGCAGCACCGTTGATCCGGGCTTTTCCAGGCGGTCGGCGGCGACGCGGTAGCCCGCTGGCGGAACGAACCGGTCGGCCAGGCGTATCCGGTCCTCGCGGACGATCCGGAGAGACTCGACCCCTTTGCGGATCATCCAATCCGCGCCGGCGCTGTAAAAGACGTACTGGGGCCCCGCGCCGTTGTTCACCGGGCCACGCGGATCGTTGACGGTGACGTGGTCCTGCTCGGTCATCGTCCGTCGTCCGAGCGCCGGGGCTCGCGCTCGAAGCGCTGGTGGACCGTACCGCTGTTGTCACCCGCGGTGAATTGGACCCCGGTGTTGTCGCCCTCGAAGTGGGGGGCGTTGTACTGGTGCCCCCGACCGGTGTTCACGGGCCCCTGCGGCTCGTTGACGAAGGAGCCGGACAGGTCTCCGTTGAGGTTTCCGATGCCGCCGCGCACGCGCTGCTCGACGTCGCGCGTCCGCATCCTGATGTGCCCGGCATCCTGGGCCGACTTCTTGCGGGGCTTCGCCTCCGCCCGCTCGCGCGCCGCACGGGCGTCGCGGTCCACCGCGCCCAGGTCGGGCAGCAGCCGGGCGAGGGCGTCGCCGAGCGCCGTCAGGTCCGATTCGGCATTGCGGTGGTCGAACCGCCTGTACTGGCAGTCCGCCAGCTCCCGCAGGTCGTCCGGGAGGACGGCGTGGTCGATCCGCGTGGCCTTTCCGACGAGCACGGGGATCACCAGGACCCCGCGGTCGAGCGCGGTCTTGATCTCACGTCGGGTCCAGTCCTGCTCGGCTTCGAGGGCGGGGCGGCCGTCGGCCCCCCGTACCTCCGCCCAGCGCGGGCCGATCACGGCGAGGAGCGCCTCGCACTCCTCCACCGCCCTGACCAGTTCCACCGGGAAGCGGTGTCCGGGCTCGATCGAGTTGCCGGCGAAGAAGATCCGCTCGGTGCCGAACCGCCGGGTGAGCTCCCGAGCGATCATGGTCGCGGCGGATTCCTCGTCGCCTGTGCGGTAGTTGACGAAGACGTCGGGCATGAAGGTTCCCTTCGTGAGAGGAAGACGGAAGGCGGGGTGAATGGGTACCAGCTCGGGGGCCGGTGAATGGGCGTCGGCTCGGAGGCTGTGGACCTGGGCTCCGAGGCCCCGGTCCGCCCGAGCCAAGAGGTCCCGACCGTGTGACGGCATGGCGCGTCCACGGGAGGGCGTACGGATGGAGGGCGCCGTCCGGCGCGTCACTGGTCGCGGGCAGCCCGAAGAAGCCGGGGCGCGGTACGACGCAGCGGATGGGGATCAGAGGTTCCGCCGGGGATCGTGGGATCCGGAGGGCTGGAGGGACCGGGTGGTCCGGCGAACCGGGCGGTTCGAGCCGGTGCCGGTCGTGGAGCCGGTGTCAGTCGTGCGCGGGGGCGAGTACCCCGGCCAGCGCCGGCTGCAGATCGCGTACGGCCCGGCTGCTCCGGAACCGGGAGAGTTCCCGCGCGAGACGCCGGACATCGCTGTTCACCGTCGCCGAGGGCACGGCCGGCATCACCGCCAGGAGCTCCCCGGCGATCGTGCACGCGTGCTCGACTTCTCCGGAGGCGGCGTGGGCCAAGGACCTGCGGAAGCCGTACCGCGCACGGGTGCGCAGCGCGTGCGGCGGGAGGCGGCGGTACTCCTGGTCGAGGACCTCGGCGGCGGCCTTGGGGCGACCGAGGTCGTGCAGGCACCAGCCGGTCGTCATCGCCGCTGGATCGCTCACGTGGGTGGTGCCGATCACGGGCTCGGAGCCGCTACGGGCGTCGTCGCTGTCGAGCAGCTCCCGCGCCCTGTCGAGGCTGCGGAGGCAGTCGCGTTCGTCGCCGACGAGCGCGTGTCCCTGTGCCTCCCGCTGGGCCGCGAGTCCCCGGATGCGCGGCGGGAGTTCGTCGCTCTGGGCCCGGCGGGCCAGGGCGACGGTGCCCGCGGCGTCCCCGCCGTAGAGCGTGACCAGGGCGCGTCGCACGAGCGCGTAGGAACCGAGGTACGGATCGCCCCCGGCCCGCGCCAGTTCGGCGGCCTCCCCCGTCCAGCTGAGCGCCGCACCGCTGTCTCCGGCCTCCTGGGCCATCCAGCCGGTGAACTCCGCGAACCGCGATGCGAGCAGGAGTGCGGGGGCCCGAGTGGCGGACGGGGTGTCGGCGGCCAGCCCGGCGACCGTGCGCGTTTGCGTCTCCAGCAGGGGAAGCAGGACCTTCGGCGCGGTGGACTGGCCGAGCTGTCGTAGCTGGTCGAACTGCATGCGGAAGGAGGGAAGAAGGGGATCGGCGGCAGCGGGCACCCGACCGCCGAGTTTCAGGCCGAGGTCGATCAGCGACCCCGTACCCGCCGCGAGGACCGCCCGGCGCCCGACGCGCCAGAGGCTCGGGGTGGCGGGGGGTTCGGTGGTGTCCGAGTCGGTCTCGGGGCGGACCACCAAGCGCTGCAGCTCACCGTTCGCGCCGAGGAAGGCGTCGCACCGCCGGGCCAGTTCGGGGGACGCGGAACGCTCCCCGCGCTCGACCTTGCTGAGGTACCCCTTGTCGTAGTTGAGCGCCACGGAGAACTCGGTCAGAGTAAGCCCCGCTTCCTGTCGCAGACGGCGAAGTTCCGGGCCGAAACGTAAAAGTGCACTCATCATTGACCTCCCCTTGAACAGTGACCGTGAGAGTCGTGCGCCCTCACGGGGAATTTCGTTCAACGCTCACTGGCCGACACGAAGACCGACGGCGAACACTTATCGTGACGGAGTCGTTTCGCTTCGCATCCGAGAGCGAGTTTGGCACGAGGCGTGCCTTGGGGATCGGGGTTCGGCGGGGTTGCCTGTTGCCTCTTCTGTTCTCCGTTGTTCTTCGTCCGGTGTGAATGTCGCCTACGGCGTCGGCATGACCTTCGGTGACGTCGCGTTCGTCCGGGATGCCCGGCCCCGGCCCAGCTTTGCGCGACCGGCCCGGTCGGTGCGTGATGTTGCGTGGTCGGCGCCGGGTGGGCAAGTCGCGATTCGATGTTCCTACGGTCGAAGACGGTCGGCTTGCCGAAGACGACATCGCGGGGCGGCTGCGATCCGGAAGCGTTCATGGGGCCGACCATGGCATGGGGCGGGCCGGGCTCGACAGCCCGCCGGCGCCGTCAGGGCGTACGTCCTGACGCCCGACTCGGGCTGCGGCGAACGGTTTTCGTCACCCTCTGTTCGCCGGTCGTTCGAGTGGAAGAGCTGTGACAGTCGTTTCGGGGAGGCAACCGTCGCCCGCCGCGGCCGGTCTGAGTCTGCACAGCGCGGTGCTCCACCGACACACCGCACTGCCCACCCGAACCGTCCGAAACCTGAACGAAGGAGTCCACGTGGCATCCCGTGCCCTAGGAACCACCGTGGTCCTCGCCATCACCGTGGCGACCGCCGTGACCACCTTCCCCACCGCCCAGGCCGCGACTCCCGCCCGCGCCGGGTCCTCGGTGTCGGCGTCCGCGAACGGGGCGGTGCCCGCACCGGCCCCGCGACGCGACGACTTCAACGGGGACGGCTACCCGGACCTGGCGTTCACCGCGCCGGGCGCTACGGTCGACGGCAGGACCAAGGCCGGATACGTGGGTGTGGTGTACGGCTCCAAGAACGGACCGCAGACCTCCACCAAGCAGGTCTTCACCCAGAACTCGCCCGGAATACCGGACTCCGCCGAGAGCGGAGACGCGTTCGGCAGCTCCATGGTCTCCGCCGACCTCGACAAGGACGGCTACAGCGACCTCGTGGTCGGCGCGGGCAACGAGCAGATCGGCACGTTCAAGGAGGCCGGTTCGCTCACCGTCATCTGGGGCGGTGAGAAGGGACTGTCCGGCGGCGCGACCCTCCTGATGGGCGATCAGCCGTACGACGGGGTCGGCGCCGAGACCGCCGTGGGCGACTTCGACGGCGACGGCGCCATGGACGTCGTCACGCTCGGGGTGGACAACATCCGTGTCCTGTCCGGCTCGTTCAAGCGCGACGGCAGCGCGGCGGCCCCCGCCCGGAAGATCCCCGACATGGACGATCTGCGCTACATGGACATCGCCGCGGGCGACTTCGACGGCGACGGCCGCGACGACCTGGCCGCTGTCGTGCACGACGGCGACGAGTACGACGCCCGCCGCATCCTCATCCGCAACGGCGGCGCCACCGGCCTCGCCGAGGACTACAGCACTGTCAACCGGCCCAACGGCTACCGCCTCCAGGGCGGCGAAACCATCACGGCCGGTCACGTCAACGGGGACAAATACGCCGACCTCGTCGTGGGCCGCACGGTCGAGGGCTACGACAGCGACCTGGACTACCCGCTCGCCCTTGGCGGCATGATCACCTACGTACCGGGCAGCGCCATCGGCCCGCGGGGCGACCGGGCCAAGGTCTTCAACCAGGACAGCGCCGGTGTCCCCGGTGCCGCCGAGGTGCACGACGGATTCGGCGCCTCGTTGTCGGTCGGTGACATGAACGGTGACGGCTACGGCGACATCGCCGTCGGCGTCCCCAACGAGGACATCGGCACGAAGAAGGACGCGGGCTCGGTCCTGGTCCTCCCCGGCACCGCCTCCGGCCCCACCGGGACCGGCACCATCGGCTTCAACCAGGACACGGCGGACGTCCCCGGGGCGGCCGAGGCCGATGATCGGTTCGGCGCCGCCGCCAAGCTGGTCGACGCCGACCACGACGGCCGCAGTGAACTGGCTGTCGGCGCACCCGGCGAGAACACGAACGTCGGCTCCCTGTGGGTCTTCCCGACCACGGCGACGGGCGTGACGGCCAAGGGCTCGTTCACCTTCGGCCACGGAACGCTGGGCACCGTCGGAACGGCCGCGACGCTGGGATCGTCGTTCAACCGCTGACCGCACAACAGGCCCCGGGAGCGAGCCACTCCCGAGGGCAGCCGCTGTCCGCTGTCCTCCTGGCCCTGGCGGTCGGCCGGCTACCTGATCAGCGGCGGTCTGGCAGGCGCGGTCGTCCTGGTGGTGACCGTGACCGGCGCGGGCCTTCGGCGGCGCGCTCTCCGTCGTATTGATTCCGCCGGTGGTCACTCCGGCCGCCGCATCCCTCAAGAGGTGACCGCCGAGTCTGTCGCTGCGGGGACCACGCCGTCTCGCCCTGCGTGTCCATGAGCATGGCGTTGGCGAGCCGAGGGTGTGCGGCATGGGTGCACACGCGGTGGACCAGGCCGCGCGACAAGGCGATCGTGATCCCGACCGGATCTCCTTCACCCGCTCACTGCGCGTCGTGCGCCGCCAGGTCACCGACCAGGCGGCGTTTCCCGCCCGGCAGACTCACCTACGCAATCAAAGCCACCCATGCTGAACTCCTCGAACGCCTCCTGCCGCCACGACGCCGTCGATCCAACCCCCGCGTCATCAAACGCAAAATCGCCGGCCGGCCTCTCAAAAGCGCAGCCCACCGCGTTGCAGACCACCCACTCGCCCCAGTTCATCACCATCATCAATGCCACCACACCCAAACGGGTCAAGCGAACAAAAGCACACTATTACCGGTATTGAGGCTAGATACAGTTCGTGGTTTTGCCTGTTGGCGCTCGGCTGCCGCAAGGGGCCAACTCCCAGGCGTACTTGATCACTGACAACTGGGATGACTGGTTCAAGACACAACTGAGCCTTTTTCAACATCGGGTTGAGGTGTGATCAAGGGTGACGATGGCCTTCACGTTGTCGGTGATCCGGTTGGTGTGGCAGCGGAATTTCCGGAGGAGAGGCCAGACCTTCAGGGTGGCCATGGCTTGTTCGCCCAGGCGGCGGATCTTGGCGTGGGTGCTGTAGGGCGGGCAGGGCCTGTCGGCCCACCGGCAATCGCTGTCATCGCGTGCGGTCTCGCGTCGGCGGGGATGTTGCCGTCCCGTCAGGTAGCGCAGAGTGTGGCTGGATAGATCAATTGACGATCGGTGGACAAGCGCGCGATGCTCCGGGTGGACGCGGGGGATCTTGGTCGTGAACCCGTCTACCAGGAGCTTCGTCGCGTTGTGCAGCAGCCCGCCTCGACAGCGCCACCATCGGATGGGAAAGGGCCCATCGTGTCGCGGACAGGTTAATTGACGTCATCCCTTCACAACGCCCTGGTTCGCCCGGAGTGCCCACGTATGAATGCGCTTTCGTGATTCACATGAATTCGCATTCATCGCCCTTCATGCCCTTTGACGCGCGCGATACATAGACGGTCGCCCCTCCTTGCGTAACGGTCCCTTGCCATACAATCACCCCCCTCGGACTGGTCCCGAAACCCATAGAGAAGAAGCCCCCTCCAGGTCGACGCTACCTTGCAGCCGATCATCGGATCCGATCCGGCGGAATTGCGAGAAGCGTCACCCCGGCGCAAGTTCCTGAATCTTATCCGGGATTCAACAGCTGGTGCGGTTGACGTGTACGCGTCACTCCGAGTATGTTTCGCCGAACTAGCGCCCAACCCCCCACACCCGCAATCGGATTCTGCACCGACTAATCGTGGTGGGAGCCAGGAGCCCTGCGAGGGATATCTGCCGTTGCTGAACGCGCTCACCGGCTGCCCCACCACAAATCCCCCACAATTGCAGGAGGCATCACATGTCGCTGCGCTCACGAACGAGTCGCAGAACACGCTTAGTCCTGGCCTCGGCGGCCGCCGGTAGCATCGCCCTGACCGGTATCACGGCCCTCACCGCCGCCCCGGCCACAGCCGCCGCAGCCCCCATCAGCAGCTCCGAGGTCCTGAACCGCGCGGCCAGCTGGCTCACCGCCAACCACGGTTCCCAGGTGCCCTACAGCCAGGCCAAGAACTGGTCCGACGGCTACCGCCAGGACTGCTCCGGCTTCGCCTCCATGGCTCTCGGGCTAAAGGGTTCTCCCAACACCGTGGGGCTGGCGAACGATCGGAGCCTCACCACGCCGATCAGCCTCAAGGACCTGCAGCCCGGCGATCTCCTGATCGACGCCCAGGGCAACAACAACACGCGCCACGTGGTGATCTTCGATGGGTGGACGGACTCCACGCACACCGCGTATCGCGCGTACGAGCAGCGCGGCCATCACGGGACCGACCACCGTGTGCTCACCTACGGGCTGAACGCCGGCAGTGAGTACAAGCCGTACCACCCGGTGAACGTCAGCGGCTCCGGCACCTCGTCGCAGGCCCCGAGCGCCTCGTCGCAGGGCCCGTCCACCTCGTCGCAGGGTCCGACCACCTCGTCGCAGCCGGAGTTGAGCTTCGGCAGCACGGGCACCAGTGTCAAAACCGTCCAGGATCTGCTCAACGGCCAGGGGAGCAGCCTCACGGTCGACGGCGAATTCGGCCCCGCCACCAAGGCGGCGGTGAAGGACTTCCAGCGCGCCCACGGGTTGACGGTCGACGGTGAGGTGGGCCCGGAAACCTGGGGCGCGCTGGTCGGTAGTAAGCAAGGGGCAGGCACCGGCACGGGAGGGGAGGACCACTCGGCCTCCTCCACCCCCGCCGGTGGAGAGGACACGTCTTCGTCGGCCGACACCTCTTCGGACGACGGCGATGGCAGCTCCGCCTCGGATTCCAGCACCGGGGACTCCAACTCCGGCTGGGACTCCAGCACCAGTGCCGGGGACTCCAGCGCCAGCGCCGGGGACTCCAGCACCGGCTGGGGCTGGGGCGACGACTCCGGCTCGGACTCCAGCGCCAACGCCGGGGACTCCAGCGCCAACGCCGGGGACTCCAGCGCCAGTGCCGGGGACTCCAGCACCGGCTGGGGCTGGGGCGACGACTCCGGCTCGGACTCCAGCGCCAACGCCGGGGACTCCAGCACCAACGCCGGGGACACCAGCACCGGCTGGGGCTGGGGCGACGACTCCGGCTCGGACTCCAGCGCTAGCACCGGGGACTCCAGCGCTGACTGGGGCTGGGGCGACAGCTCTGGCTGGGACGCCAGTGCCAGCACCGGGGACGCCAGTGCCAGCGCCGGGGATTCCAGCACTGGCTGGGGCGACAGCTCTGGCTGGGATGCCAGTGCCAGCGCCGGGGACTCCAGTGCCAGCGCCTCGGATTCCAGCACGGGCTGGGACTGGGGCTCTGGCTGGGATGCCAGCACCGGGGACACCAGTGCCAGCGCCGGGGACTCCAGTGCCAGCGCCGGGGATTCCAGCACTGGCTGGGGCGATACCTCCGGCTGGGATGCCAGTGCCAGCGCCGGGGACTCCAGTGCCAGCGCCGGGGATTCCAGCACTGGCTGGGGCGATACCTCCGGCTGGGACACCAGTGCCAGCGCCGGGGACTCCAGTGCCAGCGCCGGGGATTCCAGCACCGGCTGGGGCGACACCTCCGGCTGGGACACCAGCGCCAGCACCGGGGACTCCAGTGCCAGCGCCTCGGATTCCAGCACGGGCTGGGACTGGGGCTCTGGCTGGGATGCCAGCGCCGGGGACACCAGTGCCAGCGCCGGGGATTCCAGCACTGGCTGGGGCGACACCTCTGGCTGGGACACCAGCGCCAGCACCGGGGACACCAGCACTGGCTGGGGCGACACCTCCGGCTGGGACACCAGCGCCAGCACCCAGGACACCAGCGCCAGCTGGGGCGACACCTCCGGCTGGGGCGACAGCTCCGGCTGGGACGCCGGCGCCAGCTTCGGCGACTCCGGCGCCGGCGGGTGGTAGTAAACCTCTCGCACCAATAGCGCGACGTCTGCCCGGCTGCCCATGAGCGGCCGGGCAGGCGTCGCGCCCCCGTACCTTGCCGTCATCCAGCCGATGTGGCGAGTCGAAGACGGGCGCGGTTCTTGGCTCATCGTGGTGGGTGCCGCCCGGTATCCCGGCGAGTTCAAGCGGGATCTCGGCGTCGTAGCGGGTGATGGCGAAGACGCTCGGGCGGAAGGCGAGGGTCGAATTTCCTCTTCCGCGCGGCCGCTACTACACCACCGCCGCAGCCAAGGTCGAGCCCGCATCGGCGTCATCGCCACTGGCGGGCGCCGTGATGGTGCTGGACATGTGCGGCAACGGGTGGGGCAACTGGCACTGGCTTCGCGACGATCCTTCACAGCTGATGCGGCTGCTGCCCCTCACGATCTTCGGAGTGCCCGTCGTCGCGTCCGTGCTCCCCTTGCATCGCGCGGTCGCCGGTGTGGCGGGTAAGCCCGAGACAGCCCTGCCGTCTGCCTGACGAGGGCGGTTTGCTGAGGGCTCGGCGACCGTCAGATCGTCGGGCCCTGAAGATCGGTGACGGTCAGTCAGAGCGGAGGTGGGCTACCTGGTGGAATCCGATCCGGCGGACCCCGGGAACTTTGTCCGTCCGGGCCGGCGGGTTGCTCTGCCCGGTGAGCAGGCTGCAGTCCTCCACCATGCCCGGCTGTGTTGTGGCTGTCTGCACCCCGGGGGGCGGTGGATCCGGAGGGTGGTTCACTCACACCGTGGCTGCTCGGCATCGCGACGCACAAGGCGCACAACGCCAACCGCGGGCTGCGCGGGCGGCTCGCCTTCCTGACTCGCAGTCCGGAGCCCCGGCCGGTGGCGGACTTCGCGGACGAGACGGCCGGCCGGATCGACGATGCGCGCCGTCTCGGGCTGGTTTACGACGCCCTGCGTCAACTGAGTCGCCCAGACCGTGAGGTGATCGCTCTGTGCGTCGGTGCCGGGCTGGACTACCAGCAGGCCGCCGAGGCGCTGGGTATCCCGGTCGGCACCGTGAGGTCGCGGCTCTCGCGCGATATGGGCCTGCCCCCTGCACGACTCGGCGCAGCAACGAACGCTCCGGCTGGTGATCCATCTCCGGCGCCGTACCCCTGCCCCTGATCGAGGTGCCCTCGGGGCGCCCCAGCATCCTGATGTCATTTCTAAGCCTGAATTGATATCGCTGGTGGGTCGTCGGGCTGAGGAGGGATAACTGATGGCCAGGACTGTGATCGATCTGGACGAGGAGATCGTCGAGCAGGCGATGCGGGTGTACGGGGTGAAGACGAAGGCCGCCGCAGTGCGGGCGGCCATGGAGGAGGGGGTGCGGCTGCGGCTGCGCCGGGAGCTGTTCGATGCTATTGACGAGGGTGAGTTCGAGGACGCGTTCGCGGAGATCCGGTCGCAGACGGGGCCGCGGAATCCGGACGGCTCGCTGAAGCGTGAAGGCCGTGAAGGCGGGGCCTCGGCGGTGTGAAGGGGCGCTACCTCATCGACAAGTCCGCGCTGGCCCGCCGGGGCGAGCCGGGGCGAGCCGGCGGTGCGGGCGCGGCTGGATGCGCTGGACCGCGACGGGCTCCGAGCGGTGTGCGCCCCGACCGAGTACGAGGTTCTGTACGCGGCGCGCGGAAAGCCCGAGGCGCTGCGCCTGGGTAGTCTGCTCCGCGGTTTCGACTACCTGCCCTGCAATGACGAGGAGTTCGAGCGGGCACTCGCGATCCAGGCGCTGGCGCTGAACGCCGGCTTTCACCGGGCGCTGTCGCTGGCCGACGTCCTCATCGCGGCCACCGCCGAACGGCACCGGGCCACGGTCCTGCACTACGACGGCGACTTCGACGTGATCGCCTCGGTGAGCGGGCTGCAAGCCGAGTGGGTCGTGGAGCCTGGCACCGCCGACTGAGCTGGGAACGCCGCATGCCGTGCCGGCGCGTGCCTCGATGGGTGGGCCAGGGCCTGCGGATGGCGCTGCCGTTCCCCGGGTTGCGGGTTGCGGGTTGCGAGTTGCGGGTCGCTCGCGAGCGCCAGGCCGTGCCGTCCGAATCGCTGGAATGGCGCGCACCGGCCCCCGTGGCGGTCGCTTCGGGGGCTGGCGCCCCGTCGATTGGTCCGAGGCGGTGTCGGCCGGGTGGATCCGGGTCCGTCACGGCTCGATGCTGCTGCCGGGCATTGAGAAGCGGAAGTCGCCGACGGCCGGCCAGGGTGCCTTCTGGCGGATGGTGAGGGAGTGCGACGGTCGCGCCCTCCTGTTCGAAGCCCACGAGGAGCCGATGCTGATATGAATGCTCTGTGCGCAATGTGAGCCTAGATGAATCGCGAGTGGTGTGGCGTGCCCGCGTGCCGCATGCTCCGACTCCGACTTCCTGCGGCCCGAGTGATGCCCGGAGAGGTTCATGAGGAGTCTGGATCCCGGGGATCCCTCGGTCATAGGTGGTTATCCCCTGCTGGCGCGACTTGGGGCCGGCGGCATGGGACAGGTGTTTCTGTCCCGCACTCCGTCCGGCCGCCCACTCGCGCTGAAGACCGTACGCACCGAGTTCGGCCTGGATCCCGGCTTCGAGCAGCGGTTCGCCCGGGAGATCGCGAGCAGTGACCGGGTGCGCTCCGCGTGGACGGTTTCGGTCGTCGACTACAGTCCCGCGGGACACCGGCCGCAGTGGCTGGCCACGGAGTACGTTGCCGCCCCTTCCCTCACCGACTGGGTGGAACGGTACGGTTCGCTGCCTGAGCCCGCGGTCCGGGCCCTGGCGGCGGAACTCGGCGAGGGGCTGCGGGCCGTGCACCGGGCGGGCCTCGCACACCGCGACGTGAAGCCGTCCAATGTGCTGCTGGCCCGGCGGCACCCCCTGCTCATCGACTTCGGTATCGCCAGGGCCGCCGACGCCACCCGGCACACCCATACCGGGGGAGTCATCGGCTCGCCCGGTTATATGGCGCCGGAGCAGGCCACCGGAGGGATCTCCGGCGAACCCGGAGACATCTTCTCCCTGGCGGCGGTTCTGGTGTACGCGGCGTGTGGAACGGGGCCGTTCCTGCGCCCGGACGAGGAGTCGTCGGCGGCACAACTGCTCTACCGCGTCGTCCACGACAGGCCGGTGCTCGACGGAGTACCGGAATCGCTCGCGCCCTTGCTGGCCGCCTGCCTGCACAAGTCGCCGGATGCCCGTCCCACCGCGGACGAGTTGCTGGAGCGGCTCGCCGCCGGGCCCGACGGCTGGGACCCGGCGCTGACCCCGGGCCTGGAGGCGGACATCGCGGCGCGGGAAGCCGAGGCAGGGGTGCTGCTGGAACGGCCGGATGCCCTCCGTCTGCCGGTGAGCCCGGTGCCCGGGGCGGGGTTCGGGCCACCGGTGGGATTCGACCGGACGGTGCCGACGGCGGGATTCGGGCCACCGGTCGATCTCAGCGGGACGGTGCCCGGGACCGGGCATGAACTGTCCGGCCCGTACGGGCCACCGGCCGCGTACCTCCATCCCCCCGCCGTCCCGGCCGGTACCGGGCCCGTGTCCCTCGCCCCGCCCGGCCCGGCTGCCGGCCCCGCAACCGGACGATGGTCGGCGCGGGTCCTCGCGGCCGGCGGGGTCGCGGGCGCGGTGGCGGCGGCAGCCGTCGTCACGGCACTGGTGTGGCCGGGCGGCACCGACAAAGCCCCGAACGGCGGTGACCGTACGTCTCCGCCGCCCTCCCCTTCTCGGTCCCGCAACACGGCCGGGGCCGCCCTACCCGCGTCCTGGGTGGGCACTTGGCAGGGCACAGGGCCCGGCAGCATCTCCGGGGACGGCATCCTCGACGCACATACGACCGCGTCGTCCGTGACTCTCACCCTCCACGCCGCGGCTCGGGGTGATATCGCCGGCAGGCAGGTCAGCCATGTCACCGACGCCACAACCGGCGAGGACATCGGGTGCACCGAAGCGCTGCGCCTGCGGGAGACGCACGGAACGACCATGGTCTTCGAGGCGGTGACGAGCACCGCGACGGACCCTTCTGTCACCGTGCTGTGCATTCGGGGCAACATCTACACCCTGACCAAGAAGGGTGCCGACACGCTGACCCTCCGGGAGGACGGCATCGGAACCTCGGGAGACCCCTCCAGGCTGACCCGCTCGTCCTGACACCGGCGGACCGTCACCGCGGGCGTAAGCCAAGGCGGATGAGGCGGATGGAAACTCTGGGATCGGAAAACCTGGGGCGGAAAACCTAGGACGGAAAACCTAGGATGGTTCCGCCAAAGTTGAGGCAGTACCAGAGGGGAGGCCCGCACGTGAGCACCGCCGACGCGTCCTCGCCGACCACCCTCGCGGACAAGATCGACGCGCTGTTCCGCATCGTACGGCGTCCCAGCCGTGAGCAGTTCAGCCATGAGGAGGTCGCCCGGGCGTGCCGGGAGGCCACCGGGGAGAGCTTCTCCGCCACCTACCTGTGGCAGCTGCGCACGGGCCGCCGGGACAACCCGACGAAGCGGCACCTCGAAGCGCTCGCCCAGTTCTTCGACGTACCGGTCGCCTACTTCTTCGACGACGACAAGGGTGCCGTCATCGCCAGGGAGCTGGAACTGCTGGGAGCCCTGCGGGACGCCGACGTCCGGAGTGTGGCGCTGCGTGCGGTGAACCTCTCGCCCGAGGGGGTGAGTACGATCAGCGACATGATCGACGTCCTTGCCCGGCGGGAAGGCGCGGGCGGCGGCGCGCAGGGCCGTACGGCGACGGGCGACACCCGGGCCGACGGCTGACCTGGCACGGCGGTGGACGCACAGCGACCACGGGGAAGAGGTACAGCGCGTGCGGAGCGACAAGCGCCTGTGGCAGCGATGTCGGCGCCTGGTGGACGACCTCGATCTGCCGACCCCCTTCGACACGGCCCGGTTCATCGACGTGCTGGCGCGGACCCGGGGCCGGCCGATCGAGCTCGTGCCGGTCGCCGCCCGACCCCACCTCCCGTGCGGACTGCTCGTCACCACCGATCACGCCGACCGCATCCTCTACCCCGCCGACACCACGCCCCTGCACCAGCAGCACATTCAACTGCACGAGATCGCGCACCTGCTGTGCGGTCACCACGAGACCTCACCCGCCGCGTCCTCCGCGGCCCAGGTCCTGCTGCCGCACCTCCCGGCGTCACTGGTCCAGCGGGTCCTGGGCCGTACCGTCTACACCGAGCCGCAGGAGGAGGAGGCCGAACTCGTGGCCTCCCTCATCCTGAACCGTGCCGCACAGCTCGACCGGGCCGACGCCGCCGTACCCGCACCGGCCGGGCCGGAAGAGGTCCGACTGCGGTCCCTCTTCGGCTCGCCCGAGCGGCAGAACCCGGGTCGGCCCGACGCTCGGCGGCGTTCGTGGAGAACCTGACCGCGTGTCTCGCCGCCCTGGTCTTCCTGGTGTTCGCCGGGCATCGGCTGGTGATCGCCCGCGGCGGGGGAGCGGATCCGGTTCAGCGTGACGTGGCCGGGTTCGCGCTGTTCATGGGAACGGCGATGCTCCTCAACGCCCCGGCTGTGCTGGACACGCTGGACCGGTTCGTCCCCTCGCCCGATGCCGAACTGCTGCTCACGTCCGAACTGAAGGCGGCCGCGGGCACTTTCCTCGCGTTGGTCGCACTGGCTCTCGATCCGCCGGGGTCCAGACCGGTGCGGATCCGGCGCCGTCGCCGGATCGGTGCCGCTGTCGTCGTCCAGGCGGTCGCCCTGGGCCTGTTTCTCGCCGCCGGAGTCACCGAGGACGGCGAGCGGGCCGTGGCTGCGCCCGGCCGGGGCTGGGTTCTGGCCGCGTACAACGTGCTCTTCGCCGCTTACCTCTGCTGGTGTCTGTACGCCCTGGCGCGCGCCCTGATCCGTCACGCGTTCCGGACCCCGCCGGGCCCGTTGCGCACCGGGCTGCGACTGACCGCGCTGGCCACAGCAACAGCGGTGGTGTGGACGTTGTGGGCCCTCGACGATGCCGCCGCCAATCTCACCGACGGGGGCCAGGGGCTGGGCGAGGACCTTCTGTCCACGACTCTCGGTATGGTCACCGCCGTCCTGCTTGCCTCCGGCGCGACCGCCACCTTCTGGGGCGAACACCTCACCGCCCCGCTGCGTCGGCTGCATGCCCTCCGTGCCCACAGCGACCTGGAACCCCTGTGGTCGGCGCTTCATGCCGAGCTACCTGAGATCGCGCTGGATCCGGATGCCGCACGTCGCCGTCCCGGCCTGCGCCAGGCGGAGTTCGCCCGGTACCGCCGGGTGATCGAGATCCGGGACGGCATCCTGGCGCTGCGGCCGTACCAGCGGACGGAACCCCTCGACTGGGCCGTGCGGGCACTGGACCGTACCGGCCCCGCGGCCGGCGACCGCGAGGCGGTCCTCGAAGCCGCGCTCATCGCCGCGGCACTGGAGAACAAACGGGCCGGACGGCTGTACGGCGGCACACCCGGCCAGGCCGGGCCGACGTCCTCGGCGCGCCTGGAGACCGTCGAGGACGAGGCGGCCTGGCTGGTGCGTGTCGCGCGGGCGTTCACCCACTCCGGTGTGGTGCGCGACATCCGCGACCGGGTCCGCGCACAGGTCGCGGCGGACTGAGCCGAGGCCGACGCGTCCTTGCCGACGGTGGCCGTCGGAGCGCCGGTGGCCTGTTCGAAGTGTGCGGGGCCCGACCGCGGACAGGGCCCAGGTCAATGCCCAGGTCAACACCGTTGAAGGATTTTTGGACCGTTACGGGAAGAAATTGACGATCATGGGGCAGGTGTGCCGCACTTCTTTGCCGAATGATCATCAAAGTCTGCACAACCCCTCGCAAACGTAATGATCACCACAAGTGCAAAGTCAGACTTGTCATGTCATTGTCGTTTTCCCGTCCGTTGACGTGTTGTTGGTGTGCGGGGTTAGTTACTGCAGGCAGTTGTGAGATCACTGTGGGCGGGGTGTAGCGGAAATGTGGAGCCGGATGAGGAGGGTTGGGCCCAGGACGATCGGGGTCCTGCTGGGTCTGGCCTTGGCCGTCGGGTCAGTGCCGGCGTTGGCCACCGATGTGTCGGCCGACGCTACGGCGTCGCCGGCCACGCGGAGCGGGTCACCGGCCGATGATGCCGGTGGCCTGTCGGAGGCTGACGCGTTGGCGAAAGCTGCAAAGACCGGTGAGCCGGCGGAGGTTGCGGCGCTGCGTGGTGAGTCCAGTGAGGTCTTCGCGATGCCGGACGGCAATCTGGAGGCGCGGGAGTATCTGCGTCCGGTGTGGGCCCGCGCGGCGGGTGGCTGGCAGCGTGTCGACTCCGACCTGGTGGAGACCGGGTCGGGCATGGTCGCTCCCAAGGTGTCGACGGTGGGCGTGGAGTTCTCCGGTGGGGGCGCGGCCCCGTTGGTGCGGATGTGGCGCGCGGGGCGGGAGCTGAGCCTGTCGTGGCCCACGCGGTTGCCTGAGCCTCGGCTCGCGGGGCCGGTGGCGACCTATCCGTCGGTGCTTCCGGACGTTGATCTGAGGATGACGGCCCAGGCGGATGGTTTCACTCAGCTGTTGGTGGTGAAGACGGCCGCGGCTGCGGCGAGTCCTGAACTGGCCGAGTTACGGCTGAAGCTGTCCGCGCAGGGTCTGTCCGTTGAGGAGACCCCGGACGGTGGTCTGCAGGCGCTCGACGCGGGGGCCCAGGGTGCTGTTTTCGAGGCGCCGAAGCCGATGATGTGGGACTCCAGCCCGGGTACGGATGCGGCGGGCACGGCACGGTCGTCGACAGCGGCGTCCGGCAAGAACGCTGGGCCGAGGGCGGCTGCGGGCGCGGCGGAGGAGCCGGGTGCGGGGGAGTCGGGCAAGCTGGCGCCGGTGGGGGTGGAAGTTCCCGCCGGGCAGAAGGAGTTGGTGCTGACTCCGGATGCCGGTGTGCTGAAGGGCCGGGGCACCACCTATCCCGTCTACATCGACCCGCAGTGGTATTCGCCCCGGGCGTCGGCGTGGACGATGGCGTCGAAGTACTGGGCGTCGTCACCGCAGTGGAAGTTCAACGGGGACTCCGATGCCGGGCTTGGCTACTGCAACTGGTCCTACTGCCAGCCGAACGACACCAAGCGTCTCTTCTACCGCATCCCGGTGTCCACGTTCGCGGGGCGGTCGATCCTGTCGGCGGAATTCGTGGTGCGCAACACCTGGTCGGCGTCGTGTGACGCCCGCACGGTGGAGCTGTGGCAGACCAAGGACATCTCCTCGTCGACCACGTGGAACAGTCAGAACGCATCCGGCTTCTGGATCAAGCAGTTGGCGTCGGCGTCATTTGCGTACGGCTACTCGGGCTGTGCGGCCAAGGACGCGGAGTTCAACGTGAAGTCGGCGGTGCAGACGGCCGCCGACAACAAGAGCGCCACGATGACCTTCGGACTGCAGGCGGCCAGCGAGAGCGACGGGTACGGCTGGAAGCGGTTCTCGGACAAGGCGTATCTGCGGGTGAAGTACAACCGTCCGCCGTCCCAGATCAAGCTGTCGCAGCTCACCATGAGCCCGGGCGGTCCCTGTGTGGCCTCCGAGAAGATGGTCCGCATCCGTTCCACTGCGACGGTCCGCGCGAACGACGTCACCGATCCGGACGGGGACACGGTCTCGGTCCAGTTCCAGGCGTCCTGGGACGCCGGTGACGGCGCCGGCTGGAAGGCCCGCTGGACCTCGGCCAGGACGACGAGCAAGAAGAGCGGTTCCGATTTCTCGATGGTGCTGCCCGGCAGCATTCCCAAGGACAAGCACGTCGAATGGCACGCGCGCTCCTACGACGGGGCCCAGTGGTCGGCCTGGAGCTATACCGGTTCCCACGGCTGCCACTTCATGTACGACACCAGCGTGCCGGTCGGGCCGGTGATCAGCTCCGCACAGTACGGCGAGTCCGACTCCGAGAACCCCAACGACCCCTGGTGGGACGGCGTCGGACGGTACGGCACCTTCTCCGTGGGCACCACGTCCACCGATGTGACCAAGTACTGGTTCGGCATCAACACCTTGCCCAGCAGCGCCAACACGCTGACCACCACCGGCGGCGGCGTCAAGACGATCAAGTTCATGCCGACCAGGCCGGGCCTGAACTTCATCACCGCCCAGGCGTTCGACGCCGCGGGCAACGGCTCGGAGCCGACCACATACGCCTTTCGGGTACGTGCGGGGCAGCCTGACCGGCTGTCCTGGCAGATGGACGAGAACACCGGCGCCACCAGCGTGACCGGGCAGGGCGGGGACTGGCCGGCCGAACTCCACGGAGGGGCCGCACCTGGAGGGGAAGGCAAAGACGGCACCGGTCTCGCACTGGACGGAACCGACGACTACGCCGCCACCGTCTCTCCCGTGCTGAACACGGCCAAGAGCTACTCCGTGTCACTGTGGGCCAAGCTGCCTACGGACAAGCCCAACAGGCCGACCGTCGCGCTCGCCCAGGCGGGACAGAACAACAGCGGTTTCGAGATCTACCACTCCTCCGCACTGGGCGGCTGGGTGTTCCTGCGACACGGCTCCGACGCCGCCGGCGGTGCCACAGCCGTCCGGGCCGTGCAACCAGCCTGCCCCTCGGGCGGCACCGAATGCGAAGCAGCCCGCCTCGGCACCTGGACCCATCTGGTGGGAGTCTTCGACAACCCCAATCACCAGCTCAAGCTGTACGTGAATGGGACGCTGTCCGGCACCGCCGAGTTCACCACTCCCTGGGACGCACGGGGCGGCACCATTCTGGGTGCCGCCCAGCACCTCGGAACCATGGGCAACTTCTTTCCCGGCTCGCTCGACGAGGTCCAGCTCTTCGACTACCAGCTCACCGATGCCCAGGTCGGTACATTGGCCGACCGGCGGCCGGTGGACACCGGCCGCCCCGCCAAGCTGGTCTGGCCGTTGGATGAGAAGTCCGAAGCTTCGAAGGTGGTCGGACGCGGTCAGCGCGCCGAGGCCATACTCAAGGGCGGCGCCTCGGCCGGAACCAGCGGTGTCAACGGCCGGGCCCTGTCGTTCGACGGGACCGACGACTACGTCACGACACAACGCCCCGTGCTGGACACATTCCAGAGTTTCGCGGTCTCGGCGTGGGTGCGCCTGCCCGAGGACAAACAACCCGTCGCGACCGTTGCCGTCTCCCAACTCGGCTCCACCCGGCGAAGTTTCGAGCTGTACCACTCCTCCGCCCTCGGCGGCTGGGTCTTCACCCGGCCCGAGAGCGACACCGCGGACGCCACCCTGATCCGCGCGACCCAGTCCGTCTGCCCCGCCAACACCAACTGTGCCGCGGGACGGTTCGGCGAGTGGAACCATGTGGTGGGCGTCTACGACGCCGACACCTCCCGGCTCCTGCTCTATGTCAACGGTGTCCTTCAAGCCAGTACGCCGTTCGCCGGCCGCTGGTCGTCCGAGGGAACTCTCAGCATCGGCAGCGGACTCAAGCCGGACGGCACGGTCAGCTCCCCGCTCAAGGGTGACATCGACGACGTGCGGCTGTACGACCGTGCCGTGTCGGACGACGAGGTGCAGCAGTTGTTCAAGCAGCGTGCACTGGTCAAGAGCCGCTGGACGTTCGAGGAGACCACGGGCACAGCTCCGGTGACCGTCCCGGACGGCGCGGGCACCGGCAACGCCCTCACGCTGAACGGCGGCGCAAGCAAGGCGGATGCGGGATTCATCGACTTCGGTGCCCTGCAACTCGACGGCACCACCGGCTACGCCGCTGCCAAGAGTATGCCGGTGGATACCTCGGGCAGTTTCACACTGACCGGCTGGGCGCAGGCCGCGGCGATGCCCGGCGGTGCGGTGGCCCTGGCCGGTGCGGAGGGCAGCGCGCGCAGCGCCTTCACGGTCCGGTTCGTGCCCGACGCCAAGGACCCCGAGAACAGCCCCGGGCGCTGGCAGTTGGCCGTGGCGGACAAGAACGACACGGACGCCACCGTGGTGCAGGTCGACAACGGCGAGTTCTACGACGCCCGCGAGTGGAACCATCTGGCCCTGGTCTATGACGGCTTCGCCAAGGAGGCCCGTCTCTACGTCAACGGCGGCCTGGCAGAAGTCGCCTGCACGGACACCGACGGCGACGGCACCAGCGACAGTGCTACCTGCACGGATCAGGTCTCCCGGGCGGAGAACGTGTTGTCGTTCAAGGCCACGTCGTTGCAGATCGGCCGCAGCGGCACCGGCAGCAGCGCCGGGGGATACTTCCCCGGCCTGGTGGACGACGTGTGGACCTTCCAAGGCGCACTGAACGACAGCCAGATCACCGAACTGGCCGGCTCCTTCTTCGACATCCCCACCGAGGTCCCTGCCGGTTCCTGACCCGCCGGGTCCGGGGCGGCGGCTGCCCCGGACCCGGTCCTTCCTGATCTTCCCGGTCTTTCCTGATCTTCCTGTTCGTCCCGGTTGCCGAACACGCAGCGCGCCCGAACCGGAAATGTCATGCCCGGATCACTCCTTATCCGCACGGTCAGACGGCTGCGGCCGGCTACCTCAGTCCTGTCCACCTCCGTAACTCACCCCTTCTCGGCGACGCCGGTGCTCCACGACGCGCGCACCGGCACGCCACTCAGCCTTGGACGGCATCACGCATGAGACGCAGACCACCACGTCTTTCCTCCAGAGCGCTGTACAAGCCGGTCTCCCTGGTCATGTCCGCGCTTATGGTCGGCGGACTGATCCAGGCCGCCGCCTCACCCGCCGCGGCCGCCACCGGCCACCCCCTGCCGGGCGTACCGAAGGCCGACCAGCCCGTGGCCGGTGCCGACGGCCTCAAGCCCCGGCCCCGCAAGCTCACCAAGGGCCCGCGGACACCGGCCGAACCGCCCCGGCGCGCCTGGCCGAAGCCCGGCACCGCCACCGTGGAGATACCCGAGCACGGCTCCAGCCGGGCCGGTGACCTCCCGCTGCGCCTGGCCCCGCCGAAGACACCGAAGGACGCCGCCCGAGGCGCCGTCGAGGCCCGCCTGCAAAGCCGCGGACAAGCCGAACGCGCAGGCGTCGACGGAGTGTTGTTCACCCTCGAAGCCAAGGACCGTCCGCAGAAGGCAGCCGTGGCCGGATCCGGGAAGGTGTCCGCCCCGGCCGGCCCAGGCGAGGTCGCCGTCACCGTCGACTACGCCGGCTTCGCCCAGGCATACGGCGGCGGCTACGCATCACGGCTGCACCTGGTCGAACTGCCCGCCTGCGCCCTTGCCACCCCCGCCGAGGACGCCTGCCGCAGGAGCACCCCGCTCGCCACGCGCAACGACACCGACCGCCACACCCTGACGGCGAACACGGTGACCCTGCGCTCCGGCGCGGTGACCGTCCTGGCCGCCGTGCCTGAGACCGGCGGTGAGAAGGGCGACTTCAAGGCCACCTCCCTGTCACCGTCGGCGACCTGGAGCACCGAACTCAACACCGGCGACTTCACCTGGTCCTACGACATGCCGGTGCCGGACGTCCCCGGTGACCTCGCTCCGGAGGTGGGCCTGGACTACTCCTCCGGAGCGATCGACGGCCGCACCGGCACCACCAACAACCAGGGTTCCTGGGTGGGCGACGGCTTCGAGCTGTCACCCGGCTTCATCGAGCGCCGTTACAAGCCGTGCGCCGAGGACGGGGAGAAGAACGCCGACGGCAACAAGCCGGGCGACCTGTGCTGGTCGTACGACAACGCCTACCTGACCTTCAACGGCAAGGGCGGCGAACTGGTCCCCGCCGGAAACGACGAGTTCAAGCTGCAACAGGACGACGGCACCCGCGTCGCCCACCTGACCAGCACCGAGCGCGGCAACGGCGACGACGACGGCGAGTACTGGCGGCTGACCACCCCCGACGGTACGCGCTACTACTTCGGCTACCACCGGCTGCCCGGCTGGACGGACGGCAAGGAGACCACCGACTCGACGTGGACCGTGCCGGTCTTCGGCAACAACACGGGCGAGCCGTGTCACGCCTCCGACTTCGCCGGATCCTGGTGCCAGCAGGCATGGCGGTGGAACCTCGACTATGTGGTGGACACCCACGGCAACGCCATGGGCTACCACTACGCCAAGGAGACCAACTCCTACGGCCGCAACCTCAAGGCCGACGCCGACACCCCTTACACCCGCGCCGGTTACGTGCGGCGCATCGACTACGGGCTGCGTTCCTCACGCATGTTCGCCGACAAGCCGCTCGCCCAGGTCGTCTTCGACAGCGCCGAGCGCTGCCTGCCCCAGGACGGCGTCACCTGCGCCGCCGACACCATCGACAGCAAGTCGTTCTACTGGTACGACACGCCCTGGGACCTGAACTGCACGGCCGGCACCAAGTGCGACAACGGCCGGCTGACGCCGTCGTTCTGGACCCGCAAGCGGCTGACCGCGGTCACCACCCAGCTCCTGCGGTCCGACGGCACCTACGGCAAGGTCGACTCCTGGCAGCTCGGCCACCGTTGGGGCATGGCGGACACCGACTACCAACTGCTCCTCGACAGCGTGCAGCACACCGGCCACACCGCCACCCCGTCGCTCACGCTGCCCAGGACCACCTTCGCCTACACCCAGCTCGCCAACCGACTGGACCGCATCGGCGACGGCTATGCCCCCTTCGTCAAGGAGCGGCTGTCCACCGTCGCGGACGAGTCGGGCGGGCAGATCGACGTCAACTACTCCGCTCCGGCGTGCGACGCCGACGCGCTGCCGACCCCCGAGACCAACACCACCCGCTGCTTCCCGCAGTTCATCGGCGGTGACAGCAGTGACGCCCCGGACCGCGAGTGGTTCAACAAGTACGTCGTCACCTCCGTGACGGCCACCGACCGCACGGGCGGGGCCCCGGACGAGGTGACCGCGTACGAGTACCTCGACGGTGCCGCCTGGCACTTCGATGACGACGACGGCCTGACCAAGGAGAAGTACAAGACCTGGTCGCAGTGGCGCGGCTACGGGCATGTGCGGGTCGAGGGCGGCGGCCAGGGCGGCGCCGCCGCCATGAAGTCGCAGCAGGACCACTACTTCCTGCGCGGCATGGACGGCGACCGCAAGACACCGACGGGCGGCACCAAGTCCGTGACCGTCGCGCTCGGCGCCGGTGAGGGCGATCCGCTCACCGACCACGAGTCGGCCGCGGGCTTCCAGTACCGCACCGTCACCTTCGACCGGCCCGGCGGCAAGATCCTGGAAAGGACCGTGAACCGGCCCTGGCACCATGAGACGGCCAAGAAGGTCCGCGACTGGGGCACCGTCACCGCCAACTTCACCGGCACCTCCGAGACCAAGAACTACACCTCCCTGGACGACGGCGCCGGTGACAAGTGGCGCACCACCACCACCTCCACCAGCTACGACACCGTCGCCGGACGGGTCACCCAGGAGGAGGACCTGGGGGACACCGCCACGGCGGACGACGACCAGTGCACCCGCACGACCTACGCCACCAACGCCGACAAGAACATCCTCCTGCTGCCCGCACGAGTGGAAACCGTCGCCAAGGCGTGTGACGCCACGGTCGACCGGACCGAGGACGTCATCGACGACGTCCGCACCGCCTACGACGGCGGCGCCTACGGTGCGGCCCCGACCAAGGGCGACCCGACGGCCACCGCGCCGCTCAAGAGCGACAACGGCACGAAGGCGACCTACCTGGAGGCCGGCGCCGGCTACGACGACTACGGACGCGAACTCACCGTCACCGACCTGACGGCCGACGTGACCGTGTCCGGCAGCGCCGACCCCGTGCGCACCGCCCGCACCGACGGCCGTACCACCACGACGGCCTTCCTCCCGGCGACCGGTCTGCCCACCCAGACCAGGACCACCACACCGCCCGCCGACCCGAAAGACCCGGCGAGCGCCCAGACCGTCACCAAGGACCTCGACCCGCTGCGCGGACTGCTGCTGAAGCAGACCGACACCAACGGCAACCTCACCCACTACGCCTACGACGCCCTCGGCCGCTCCACCAAGGTGTGGCTCGCCGACCGCGCCACGAGCAGTACGCCGACGTACGAGTACGCCTACTCGGTCACCGAGGGCAAGCCCGTCACCGTGGCCACCAAGCTGCTCAACAACGAGGGCGGCCAGATCACGTCGTACAAGCTGTACGACGGGTTTCTGCGGGAACGGCAGTCCCAGGCGCCCGGCCCGGACGGCGGCCGGATCATCTCCGACATCTTCTACGACGAGCGGGGCCTGACCGCCAAGACCTTCGCCCCCTACTTCGCCACCGGCAGCCCCGTCACCGAACTCTTCAAGCCCGACGACGCGTTGGGCGTGGAGAGCCAGACCCGCACCTTCTACGACGGTCTGGGCCGCCAGGTCGAGGAACGGCAGATCGCCGGCAACGGCGACGGCGGCACCGTCCTGTCGACCACGAAGACGATCTACGGCGGTGACCGCACCACCCTGATACCACCGGTCGGCGACACCACCGTCACCTCCCTGGTCGACGCGCGCGGCAGCATCACCGAACTGCGCCAGCACCACACCCGAGACCCCCAGTCGGCCTACGACACCACCACCTACGACCACACCCCCTCGGGCGACCTGCTGAAGGTCACCGACCCGGCCGGCAACAGCTGGAGCTACACCTACGACCAGCTAGGCCACCAGATCTCCTTCAACGACCCGGACCGAGGCCGCACCGACACCGCGTACGACGATCACGGCCAGGTGATCTCCAGCACCGACCAGCGCGGCACCTCCCTGTTCAACACCTACGACGGACTGGGCCGCAAGACCGAGCTGCGCGAGGGCTCCGCCACCGGCGATCTCCGGGTCAAGTGGACCTACGACACCGTCACCGGCGCCAAGGGCCAGCTCGCCGAGTCGACCCGCTACGTCGACGGCCAGGCGTACACCACCGCGGTGACCGCCTACGACAAGCTGTACCGGCCCAGCAGGACGGCGACCGTGATCCCGGCGTCCGAGGGTGCGCTGGCCGGCACCTACCAGTCCGGCACCACCTACCGGCCCTCCGGCCTGGTCGCGTCGCTCAGCTACTCCGCGGCCGGCTCCCTGCCGGGCGGATCGATCAACTACACCTACGAGGACCAGACCCTGCGGCCGATCTCGGTCTTCGGCCAGGGCATGACCTCGACCGCCATCTACAGCCAGACCGGCAAACCGCTCGTCTACACCTTCGGCCTGTCCAGTGGCGGGAAGAAGACCCAGGTCACCAACACCTACGAGTTCGGCACCCAGCGGCTGTCGAGCACCCGCGTGGACCGCGAGGACCAGGCGGGCGTCGACCAGAACGTCACCTTCCGCTATGACGAGGCCGGCAACGTCCTCTCCCTGCGCGACGTCTCCCGCACCGGCACCGACAACCAGTGCTTCACCTACGACTACCTGCGCCGGCTGACGGAGGCATGGGCCCAGGGCGACCAGACCTGCGCGGACTCCCCGTCCGCGGCCAAGCTGGGCGGCCCCGCCCCGTACTGGCAGTCGTACACCTATGACAAGGCCGGCAACCGGCTGACCGACACCGGGCACGACATCGGAGGCGACACCGCCAAGGACGTCAGGCACGTCTACGCATACCCCCCTGCGGGCGAGCCCAAGGCCCATCAGCTGACCTCGCTCACCACGCAGGGACCTGCGGGCACCAGCCGGACCGACTACGGCTACGACGCGACCGGCAACACCACCGACCGCGGCACGCAGCACCTGGACTGGGACGCAGAGGGGCTCCTGGCCAAGGTCACCGAACCCGTCGACGGCAAGCCGGACAAGGTCACCGAGTACCTGTACGACGCCAACGGCAACCGGCTCATCGACCGCACGGGCGACCGGACCACCCTGCACCTCGGGCACACCGACGTCACCCTCGACAAGGGGGCGGCCAAGGCGAAGGCGACCCGCTACATCGACCTCGGCAGCGGTCACCAGGCCGTCCGCGCCGACGACGGCAGCTTCTCCTTCACCCTCGCCGACCACCACGGCACCGGCCTGCTGGCCGTCGCCGCCACCGACCTGGCCCTCACCCAGCGCCGGGTCACGCCCTTCGGCGAGACCCGCGGCACGGCACCGGCCGCATGGCCCGGAACCAAGGGCTTCGTCGGCGGCATCGACGAGACCAAGGACACCGGCTTCACCCATCTGGGCGCCCGCGAGTACGACCCCCGGACCGGCCGGTTCCTGTCCGTCGACCCGGTGATGGACCTGGCCGACCCTCAGCAGATGAACGGCTACACCTACGGCAACAACAACCCGCTGGTGTACGCCGACCCGGACGGCAAGTTCTTCGGCTTCCTCGCCATGCTCAAGCTGCTGAAGAAGGCCATCGACCTGCTCCTCAACAAGATTCCCAACAAGAACCCGGGCTTTATGCAGCGCCGGGCGAAGGCTCCAGCGGTGAGCAGCGGCAAGCTGCGCGGAGCGCTCCAGCAGATCTACCCCAAGGCGAAGGCCAAGCAGGTCTTCGGCAATGGCAAGATGTCGACGGCCATCATCCACGAGTTCAACACGGGTAAGTCCCTGCCGGGTAAGACTCAACTGCATGTCCAAAAGGGTTGGGAGACGATGAATGCGCTCTCAGAGGTGCTGGACAACGACCGCAAGGCCAGGGAGACGGGGAAGAAAACCAAAAATATCCTGTCCGATAGCGATCTGAAGGTCGCCAAGGCAGAGGCACGAGAATTGTGGGATGCCCTCAACTCGCGCGACGTCACCGGAAACATCAAAAAGAGGATGGATGGAAACGCTGAGATGAAGTCGGCTATCAAGACGAACTTCGATGAGGTGGCAAAGACGCCCGCCGTGAAGGACCTCACCGGCACGGAGTTCAAGCCGACCCAGTTCAAGGGCCCTCAGCCGGTCGGTCAGCCCACCAGACTGCGCGGATTCTCCAGAGCCCTTGGCGTCGTCGGCGGAGTCGCGACGGCCGCTGAGGCTCCCTCCTATGTACACGAGTACGGCTGGAAGAAGGGCGGGTGGGAGCTGTTCAAGGACGTCGTGGACCCGTTCGGGTTTCACGAGGCCGTGGAGCCGCCCAGGACGAGCGGAGGCATCTGCCCCCCTGAGAGCTGCGCCTGAGTACGAGTCCCGAGAGCTAGCCTGAAGATGAGGACGGGCCCGTCGCGCATCTCGCACGGCGGGCCTGGCGCTCATGACCGCTACCACCGCACACCTGACAGGAAGACATGAGCGAACTCCCGTCCAAAGAGGTCCCCACCGAGGAGATCCCCCCGCTGCTGCTGCACCTGATTCCGGAAACTGCCGACTCCATCGCCGAGGTGTTCCACCAACCCGCAGAATCGGCCGTGGTGACCGAGAAACCGGTGGTGCGGCTGTACAAGCTGCTGGCCGAGTGCTTCACGACGCCGGTGCTGATGCCGCAACTGGAGAGCGACACCCCGGATGTCGAACTGCTGGAGCGGTGCTGGGACTTCGTGGAGCGAATTGTGGCCCACTCCTCGGAACATGTCAGCGGCGCCGTGTACTTCGAGGTGCTCGAACAACTCCTGAACGCCGATGGCCTGGTGGAGGCTGCCTGGCCCTATATGAAGGAACGGACGCGGGCGCGGACCCTGATGATGCTGGACTTCTACGACGTCCGCCTGCCCGGGATCAACTGGCGTTGAGGGCCATGAGCACGACCACCGCACACCCGCTGAGGAAGACATGAGCGACGTCCCCACCGGGGAGAATCCGGACCAGGAGGTCCCCACCGAGGAGATCGCCCCGCTGCTGCTGCGTATGATCCCGGAATCCGCCGACTCCATCGCCGAGCTGTTCCACCGGCCCGCGGAAGAGGCTGTCCTCACCGAGGACGCGGCCGTGATGCTGTACGAACTGCTGGCCGGATGCTTCACCACACCGGTGCTGATGCCGCAGTTGAGGAGCGACGGCCCGGACACACAACTGCTCACCCGGTGCTGGGACTTCGTGGAGCGCATCGTGGCCCACTCCACGCGGCACGTCAGCGGCGCCGTCTACTTCGAGGTGCTGGATCAGCTCCTGATCGACAGCGGCCTGGTGGAGGCCGCCTGGCCCTACATGCAGGAACGGACGCGGGCGCGTACCTTGACGATGCTGGACTTCTACGACGTCCGCCTGCCCGGCATCAACTGGCGTTGAGGGATGCTGTTTCGGAACTTGATGAACCGTCACCGGTCCGACCGGCGTGTTGTCAGTCGCCGCTGGTAGAACTGGTGCGCGCATCGCCCCTGACACGTCGTACGGCGGGAGCAGTCCGAATGAGAACCCAGGACCGCCATCTTGAGGAGCTGGCCGGTCTCCCCGCCTTCACATTTCCCGGGTCCGGCGAGACGACAACGCCGGCTGAGCCCGACGCCGTGGCCTGGCGGATCGGCCACGAGAGAGGGACATCCAGCGGGGGATGGGCGGATGAATTCGACCGCTTCTGCACCGAAGTTGACATCGCACGGGTCCGCGCCCTGATCGTCGGCAGCTGGGACGACGTGGAAGACACCGATCCCTCCGAGGTCATCGAAGCGCTGTTGGCCGTGCGTGACCGGCTGCCCGCCCTGCGCTCGGTGTTCCTCGGGGACATCACGGACAAGGAGTGCAAGCTCTCCCGGATCAGTCAGACCGACGTCACACCGTTGCTGGCAGGCTTCCCCGCACTGGAGGAATTCGGGGTGCGCGCGGGCGAGGGCATCAGCCTGGGTGAAACCCTGAAACTGAGGTTCCCCGCCCTGCGTCACGACGCGCTGCGCAAGCTGACCGTGCAAAGCAGTGGTCTGCCGGCTGACGTCGTAC
Organism: Streptomyces sp. NPDC004752; assembly: GCF_053601275.1. NCBI lineage: Bacteria > Bacillati > Actinomycetota > Actinomycetes > Kitasatosporales > Streptomycetaceae > Streptomyces > Streptomyces sp. NPDC004752. The sequence continues at coordinate 102,048 of NZ_JBSGBN010000011.1, forward strand.
GCGGTGTGGGGACGAGCGAACTGCCCGTGCTGGAGCACCTCGAACTGTGGCTGGGCGGCTCGGACGACGGTGCGGACGGTACGGCGGCCGACCTGGAGCCGATTCTGTCCGGTGCCCGGTTGCCCCGGCTGCGGCACCTGGCCCTGCGCAACAGCGAGATCCAGGACGAGGTCGCCGCCGCCGTGGCGTCCGCCCCGCTGACCGCCCGGCTCCAGGTGCTCGACCTGTCCATGGGCACCCTGAGCGACGAGGGCGCCGCCGCCCTCCTCGGTGGCCGGCCGTTGACCCACCTCAAGAAGCTGGACCTGCACCACAACTTTCTCAGCGAGCCCCTCCGGCAGCGCATACGCCAAGCGCTCGAACCGGCGGGCGTCGAAGTGGATGTCGACCAGGCCGACGCGGAGTGGTACGAAGTGGGCGACGGCACCGTCCTGCCCCAGATATCTGTGGGACCACTCAGCTACTGAGCCCTTTCCGACCTCGCCAATGAGCCGGAAGGAAAAGCGTAGGGCGAACCCATCCGGCATACTTGCGGGCGCGGACCGTCCTGCTCGCCCGTATGCAAGCCAAGGCCCACCGCGTAATTCGAGCACTCCAGTACACTTCCGGGGAACAGTCGTCATGAATAACCTTCAATCTTCGGACCCGACGTCCATAGGCGGCTATCCGTTGCTCGGCCGGCTCGGTGCGGGCGGCATGGGGCAGGTGTTCTTATCCCGTACGGCTTCGGGTCGGCTGCTCGCGCTGAAGACGATCCGTGACGATCTCAGCTCCGAGCCCGGGTTCGAGGAGCGGTTCGCCCGCGAGATACGCAACAGCGACCGCGTCCGTTCGCCGTGGACCGTGACCGTCGTGGACTACAGCGCCCCGGGCCGGCGCCCGCAGTGGCTGGCCACCGAGTATGTGCCCGCGCCGTCGCTCGCCGAATGGGTCACGGCCCACGGCCCGCTGCCGCAGCCCGCGCTGCTCTCACTCGCCGCCGAACTGTGCGGGGCCGTGCAGGCCGTGCACCAGGCCGGCCTCGCACACCGGGACATCAAGCCCGGGAACGTCCTGCTGGCCCGCGACCGTCCACGGCTGATCGACTTCGGTGTCGCCCGGGCCGCCGACGACGACCGGCACACCCGCCTCGGTGTCTCCGTGGGCTCCCCCGGCTTTCTCGCACCGGACCAGGCCATCGGCGGTGTCGCCGCCGCACCCGCGGACGTGTTCTCGCTGGCCGCCCTGCTGGTCTACGCCGCGACCGGCCGCGGCCCCTTCTCGCGCGCGGGGGAGCAGCTCCCCGCGGCCGCGCTGATGTACCGAGTGGTCCATGGGGAACCCGACCTTGCCGGTGTCGCCCCCTCGCTGGTGCCGCTGCTCACCGAGTGTCTGGCCAAGGACCCGGCCGCGCGCCCGACCGCGGCCCAGCTGGGCGGACGGTTGGCGGAGGCCGACGGCCGGATCGGGCGTTGGCCCGAGGAATGCCCCACGGCCCTGGCCGGAAGACTGACCGAGGCCGAGCACGCGGCGCGCACCGTGGTCGACCTTGCACACCACACCGGCTCCGGCACGGCCCCTGCCGTTCAGGAATCGGTACCGAGGACGATGAGGTCCGACACCGTCCTCGACGCCTCGGCCGAGCCCGGCCGGCGGCGTCGGCCCGCCTGGCTGCTGACCACGGCCATCGCCGCGGTCGCGGTCGTGGTGGCCGTGGTGGCCGCCGTCCACTTCGGTACGCAGCGTTCCTCGGCCGAGTCCGCCCCGTCCGCGCAGGGACGGCCGTCCGCCTCGGCCGCCTCGGCGAGCGCGGACAGGACACCGTCTGCCTCGGCGAGCGCGGACGCGACGCCGTCCGCCTCGGCCCAGGAGCCGCAGGAGAAGAGCGCGGCACTCAAGGTCATACAGGCCACGTTCGAGCTGGCCACAGGAGAGTCCGTGGTGGCCGGAGCCAGGACTCTGGTCATGCAGCAGGACGGAAACCTGGTGATCTACGACCAGGACGGCAAGCCGCGCTGGGCTGCGATGACCGAGGGCGAGGGCAACTCAGCCCGCTTCCAGACAGACGGCAATCTGGTCGTCTACAACAACGGCGGGCAGCCCCTGTGGGCCTCACAGACCAATGTCCACCAAGGAGCGGTCCTTGTGTTCCAGGCCGACGGAAACGTTCTGATCAAGTCCGGCGACACCGTGCTCTGGGCCGCGGGAACGGAGAACTGACCCCGGGCATTCACCGGAATCGGCCTGAATGACGCCGCCAAATAACTGAAGTAACCGAAGTGCTGCTGCCCGTATCGAAGGTTTCCAAAGCGCCGCTCAACGATATCCTCGCGAGCGCCCGCGACCGGCTTCAGGGGGGAATTTCCGTCACTAATTCCATTCCCCTGCGGGGTGGGAGTATCAGCGGAAGCATGGAGAACCGCAGGGGATTTCGGCTGATATGTCAGTTTTGTGGAAAGCGGCAGGTGTGGAAGGCGTGCGGTAGTGCCGTTGCGCTGCACGCGGCACAGTCCCTGTTTGGCCAGCAGTCCGTTGGCCGCGGTCATGACCGCTTGGCGGGACCTTGCGGAGCTCGGCCTGAGCCTCGCGTCGCTTGTGCTCGGAGGTGCTGGACCATCATCCAGGCCCCCCAGGTGAAGTAAGATTCAATCTACGTAATAATCTATCTACGTTAATTCCCCTCGGGAGGTGTTGTGGAGTTCCAAGGTCGGGTCGGAGATCTTGAACTGCTGGCCGAGCAGTACCGGACAGTGGCAGAGGGTGGTGGAGCCACTCGCGGGCGGGCTGTGATCGTGACGGGCCGGCGCCGGGTGGGGAAGTCGCGACTGGTCCAGGAGTTCTGCGACCGCTCGGGGGCGCCGTACGTGGTGTTCCAGGCCACCCGGGGACGTAACCCTGTGACGGAGCGTGCCGACTTCGCTGCGACCCTCGCGCAGTCGCCACTGCCGGGGGCGGAGCTGGTCGCCGGACTCCAGGCGCAGGACTGGAACCAGGCCCTGCGCGCGCTGGCGCTCGCGGTACCCGATGACTCACCCAGCATCGCGGTGATTGACGAGGTGCCCTGGCTGGTGGAGCAGGATCAGGAATTCGAGGGCGCACTCCAAACTGTCTGGGATCGCCACCTGTCTTCCAAGCCCGTACTTCTGCTGCTGGTTGGCAGCGATACATCGGTCATGGAGGCACTGCAGTCGTATGGGCGCCCGTTCTTCGGTCGGGCGGCGAGAATGACCGTCCGTCCCCTGAACTTGGCCGACGTGCAGGCCATGACCGAACTCGACGCTGCAGGAGCCGTCGACGCCCAGTTGATCACTGGAGGGTTCCCCGAGATCGTGCAGTCATGGCGGCCGGGTATGGGACGTACGGCGTTCTTGCAGGCTTCGGTCGCCAATCCGCTCTCGCCCCTGCTGGTGGCCGGCGAGCTGTCACTGCTGGGCGAATTCCCCGAGGCTTCGCACTCACGGGCCGTACTGGAAGCGGTCGGCAGCGGTGAGCGCACGTTCAGCGCGATCGCAGCCCAGGCCGGCGGCGCCGGCGCGCTGCCGTCCGGTACGCTCTCCCCGCTGCTGGCCATGCTGCAGGCCAAGCGAGTCCTGGCCGCTGATCTCCCCTTGTCCGTCAAGCCGGATGGCAAGAACAAGCGCTACCGGATCGCCGACCCGTATCTACGGTTCTGGCTGGCCTTCCTGGCACGCGCGATCCCACTGATCGAGCGTGGCCGGGGTGACTTGGCGCTGGAGCGTATCGAGCGGTCATGGACCACTTGGCGCGGTCGAGCGGTCGAGCCACTGATCCGCGAGTCCTTGCTGCGCCTGATGCCCAATGACGAGTGGCCCGAGACCGAGGCCATCGGCGGTTGGTGGAACCGTCAGAACAACCCCGAGATCGACCTCATCGGTGCAGACCGCGAGTCTGCGGCTCGGCAGGTGCACTTCGTCGGGTCCATCAAGTGGCTGGATACCCAGCCCTTCGGCCGTCATGAGTACGACGCCTTGGTACGCGACATGCTCGCTGTCCCCGGTACTGCCCCGGACACTCCGCTGGTCGCGGTCTCCCGCTGCGGGGTGGCCGAGGAACTGCCGCTGACCGCGAACTGGGGCCCGGAGGACCTGGTACGGGCGTGGCAACCCCAATAGCCGTGGTGCCTTGAGGTCTCTTACCTCGTGAGTGCCTGTGGAATTGCGGAGCTGCTTGAGGTCCATGCTGCGCACGGCCCGCGAGGCGTCGCGTACGCGTCCCGCCGACCGGCGTGGCTGTATCAAGTGGCTGCATCAAGGTGGAGCGACCGTGGCCGGGGAAGTCCCGTGTGAGCGAGGGCCCGTGAGCCGCGGACGCGGGGCCGGCAAGGGACCGCATCGGCGCCGCCCCCTGCCGTCGTAGGTCAAAGGCCGAGTCCCGCCCTTTACGCCCGGCCCGGGCCCGGGGCGTACGCCACCGCCTCCGTCACCCATCCCGCCACCAGGGTCAGCCGGGTGGGGCGGTGGGTGGCCAGGAAAGCGAAGGGGCGGTCGAAGAGGGCGCGGACCACGGTGGTTTCGTGGCGGTACTGCGGTATGCCGCCCGGCGCGGCCAGGACGGCGGTCACGGCCGCGGACCGGAAGCCGAGCGCGCCGAACCGGGCGACCGCGGACTGCGCGGCCGCCCCGATGGCGAGCGGGGAGCCGCTGATGCCGGGGAAGTGGCCCCGGCCGGTGTCCCGCGCGGTGGTGAGCCCGAACAGGTGGTGCAGGGCGAGCAGATCGTGGTCGGCCGTCACGTCGAAGGCGACGGTGCTGACGTCGAGGGTGACCGGCTCGGGGGTGACGGACGGCTGCCGTTCGACGCTCAGACCCGGTCCCACATGCCCGTAGGGGAGTCGGCCGCCCCCGACCACCGGCAGCGCGCGCTCCAGGGCTCCGATGCCGGCCCGCAGGACCTGCCCGGGGGTCATCCGCTCCTCGCCGAGCAGCAGATGGACGTCGATGCCGTTGTCCCCGGGGACCTTCAGCGCGGTCACGAGACCCTCGGGGGCGCTGACCACGCCGATCCGGTCGGGCCGTACGCCCCTGCGGTGGAGTCCGAGCAGGGTCCGCCCCCGCCAGGGCCCGACGTCCGGTCGGCGCGGTTCCTCCGTGAACGGGCGCGGCCAGTCTGTGCGCAGGGTGAGGGCGCTGGCGAGCACCATTCCGGCGTCCCGCGTCAGCGTGACGGGCATGCGCTCGATCAGCCCGTCGCTGCGCTGCGCCGCCCAGGCGTCGAGGATCCGCTGCGCGGCCTTCGGGTCGTCGTCGAGCGCCCCGTGGGTGTCCGCGGGCAGCCCGGACCGCCACTCGTCCCGTACGTCCAGCGTGCGGCCGGTCCACAGGCCGAGGGCGGCGCCCAGGCCGGGCATGGCGTTCAGCGCGGCGAGCAACTCCCGTGCCGCGCCTGCCGCTTGTTCGGCGGGCACGCCGAGGGCCCGGGCCAGTTCGGTACGGGCCGGGCCCGCCGCCCCGTCCACAAGGAAGGCCAGCAGGGGCCAGACTCCGGCGGCCGAGAGCACGGTGCCCTCGTCAAAGGACCCGGCCCAGCTCGCCGTCAGCGCGTTGACCGCGCGGACCGTCTCGGGCGTCAGCTCGCTCACTCGTCGTTCTCCCACTCGTCCTCGAAGCGAGGCGGGGGCCCGTGAGCCGGACCGTGCACCGCGCGAACCGTCGTACGTGTGACCCGCATTCCACCCCCACCCATAACGCGCATACCATGCGCGAAGTCGTACGTCAGTTCAGCGCTGCCGCCGTCCGAACCCAGGAGCACGGTAACCGGTGTCCATACCCCCGCCCCCCGGCCCCCACCAGCCCGAAGGGCACTCTCCGTGGCCCGGTCCGTCTCCGCAACAGCCAGGTCCGTACGCGGACGGGCCCGGTCCGTACGCGCAGGGGCCGTATCCGCAGGATCCGTACCGGCCAAGTCCACATCCGGAGTATCAGCAGTATCCGCAGGGCCAGCATCAGCAGGGTTCGTATCCGCAGGGTTCGTATCCGCAAGGTCCGTACGGGCAGCCGCCGTACCCGGGGTGGGGTCAGGGCTACAACCCCTACCCGCAGCCGGCGTCCGTCAACGGGCTCGCCATCTCCTCCCTCGTGCTCGGCATCCTGTGCTGTCTGCCGGGCGTGGGGCTGGTGCTGGGGCTGGTCGCGCTGCGGCAGATCAAACGGCGCGGGGAGCGCGGCAAGGGGCTGGCGATCGGCGGCTCCGTGCTGTCCGGGATCGGGCTCGCGCTGTGGACGCTGATGCTCGCCACGGGCGGGGCGGGCGAGTTCTGGGAGGGGTTCAAGGAGGGCGCGCGCGACAACGCGGTCTTCACGCTGTCCAAGGGCGAGTGCTTCAACGCGCCGGGCGGCTCGCTGCGCGGCGAGACCTACGACCTCGACAAGGTCGCCTGCGCGGAGAAGCACGACGCCGAGGTGTTCGCCTCCTTCGATCTGCCGGACGGCTCCTACCCGGGCCGGAAGTCGCTGGACGAGACCGCCGGAGACCGCTGCTACGCACTCCAGGACGACTACGCGATGGACGCCTGGGCCGTGCTCGACGACGTCGACGTGTACTACCTCGTGCCCACCATGGAGAGCTGGGCGGTCGGTGACCGCGCGGTGACCTGCCTGTTCGGCAACACGAGCGAGGGCGAGCCGCTGACCGGCTCGCTGCGCAACGACGAGACGGTTCTCGACGCCGACCAGGTCGCCTATCTGAAGGCCGCACACGTCCTGAACGCGGCCCTCGACACCGCGCCCGACGCGGAGTACGTCGAGGACGACCTGCCGGGCCACCGGGCATGGGCGCGGCGTGTCTCGACGGCGCTGAGCAAGCAGTCCGGGATGCTGCGCGGGCACGACTGGCCGAAGGGCGCGAGCGGGCCGGTGACGGCACTGGCGGGCGATCTGGACAAGGCCCGGGCGGAGTGGTCGAAGGCGGCCGGGTCCGGCGACGTGGACACCTTCTACGAGCACTACGAGAAGGGGTACGACCTTCTCGACCCGAGCGGGTCGGTCACGGCGCGCAAGGCTCTGGGGCTGGCCGCGACCCCGCCGTCGGAGCCGGACGGCGGTGGCGGTACGGGTGGCGGCGGAGGCGGCGCCGGCATGGAGGTGTGATCGCGTCGGGAGCGGGGAGAAAAAATGCCTGGGCACGGGCCTTCCCCGGCCGTAAGTAATCACATCGAGTGATTCTCTGGCCTTTGCTTGCACGTCCCAACCCACGGTTGCCAGGCTCTTGCTGTCTGTACAACCTGATGGGAGCGGCCAGTGACTTTCGGTGAGCAACCGGCGTACCTGCGTGTCGCGGGTGATCTCCGCAAGAAGATCGTCGAAGGTTCGCTGCCGCCCCACACCCGGCTCCCGTCACAGGCCCGGATCCGCCAGGAGTACGGCGTCTCGGACACGGTCGCGCTGGAGGCGCGCAAGGTGCTGATGGCGGAGGGGTTGGTCGAGGGGCGCTCCGGTTCGGGGACGTATGTGCGCGAGCGGCCCGTGCCCCGGCACGTGGCCCGCTCCGGGTTCCGGCCGGACGGTGGTGCCACGCCGTTCCGGCAGGAGCAGGCCGACAACACCGCCCGCGGCACCTGGGAGTCCAGAAGCGAGCAGACCGAGGCGAGCGGTGTCATCGCCGAGCGGCTCGGCATCCGGGCCGGCGACCGCGTGATGTGCACCAAGTACCTCTTCCGGGACGCCGGGGAGCCGATGATGCTCTCCACCTCCTGGGAACCCCTCGCCGTCACCGGGCGCACGCCGGTGATGCTCCCCGAGGAGGGCCCGCTCGGCGGCATGGGCGTCGTCGAGCGCATGCGCGCCATCGACGTCATCGTGGACAACGTCACCGAGGAGGTCGGCGCCCGTCCCGGGCTCGCCGAGGAACTGCACATCCTGGGCGGCGTCCCCGGACATGTCGTCCTGGTCGTCCAGCGCACGTTCTACGCCTCGGGCCGGCCGGTCGAGACGGCCGACGTGGTGATCCCCGCGGACCGCTACCGGGTTTCGTACCACCTGCCGGTGAAGTAGCGCACACCCCCTGGGTGTTCCGACTCACAACGCTCGGATCGGCGTGCGCCGGCGGGCCGTTGGAATCCGGTCGTCTTCGCAGGTGGCCCCCGCTGTCCTCGACATGCCCGCGGCCCCGTGCACCGGGACGCACCAAGGGCGCACTCGTCATCGTGCGCCCCGGTGTTCTGGCCGGTTGCATACCTCCTTGTGAAAAGCCGTATTCGCTGAGTGAAGGTTAGGCGTACGCTCGGGCATATGCGGATTGCGGTTTCCTTAGAGGGCGGGTCGACGGGCAGCGGAGGGGCGCAATGAGCGACGGCACGGTCTGGCTCCCCTGGCTCGTCATACGACAGGACGACAACGGCAATCGCTACCGCGTGGGCAGATACGCGACCCGCGCCGAGGCCCAGAAGATCGCCGACAGCCTCGACGGCCGAGGACACAAACAGCTCTACTGGGTCGAGCGCGTCGGCCAGCTCGGAGACGGCGCCCGCGCCTGACCCGGCGTGCGCTCTCAGCCCACCCGGCGTGCGCTCCCGTAAGCTCCGGCGCATGACGGAACGGATCGTGGTGGTGGGAGCCGCCCTGCTCGACGACGGCCGGCTGCTCGCCGCGCGCCGCAGCGCACCCCCCGAGCTGGCCGGACGCTGGGAACTGCCCGGCGGCAAGGTCGAACCCGGCGAGCGTCCCGAGGACGCCCTGGTGCGCGAACTGCGCGAGGAACTCGGCGTCGACGCCGACCTCGTCGCGCGCATCCCGGGGGAATGGCCCCTGAAGTCCCCGTATGTGCTCCAGGTGTGGACCGCCCGGCTGCGCCCCGGCTCCGCCGCCCCCGAACCCCTCCAGGACCATGACGCGCTGCGCCTGCTCGCTCCCGGCGAGATCTGGCAGGTGGACTGGCTCGACCAGGACGTCCCCGCGGTGCGCGAGGTAGTGGGCCGACTGGCCCCGGAAGCCCGCTGAGCATCCCGTAAGCCGTTTGTGCCACTGTGCGCCTTCTCGAGCGGTACTGGGTCCCGGATATCGGGTATGTGCCTATTAACCCCATGAAACCGGACGTGGGGTGGGTTGGCTGGCCTGGGAAGTGATCGGCGTGATCGACACCGTAGGTGACTGCGTCGAATGGGCGTTTCCGGCGCACCCCGGCGCCGTGCGCACCGCCCGCTGCGTGGTCCGCGACCAGTTGCGGGACTGGGGGCTCGACAGTCTCGCCGACCTCTCGGCACTCCTGGTGAGCGAGCTGGTGACCAACTCCCTGCGGTATGCGACGGGCCCGATCGGGGTCCGCCTGGTCCGCTCCGCGGACCTCGGCACCACCCTGCGGGTGGAGGTCTCCGACCCGCTCCCCGACCCGCCGCGCGAGCGCGTAGCCCGCCCCGACGACGAGAGCGGCCGCGGTCTCCAACTGGTCGCCAACTCCTCGCACCGCTGGGGCACCCGGCCCGCCGACAGGGGCAAGACGGTCTGGTTCGAACTGACGGTGCCGAACTGAAACACCTACCTGCCGCCGCCGCTGCCGCCCGCTCCCGCGCGGCGCGCGGGACGCGGAGAGTGAGGCGTCGGCGCGAGAGAAGGCGCCGGTGCGCGAAGGGCGGGCGTCGGTATATGGGAAGGGGCGTGATGGAGTGCCGGGGGAGTGGGGCGTTGGAGTGCGAAAGAAACGGGGCGTCGGAGTGCGAGGGAGTGGGGCGTTGGGGCCGGGCGGGGAGTGGGGCGGCAGGGTGCTGAACGGGGTGTGGCGGTGTGCGGAAGGCGGGAGTAAGGGGTGTACACACCCCGCCGTGCCGTCCACTCTCGGCGCCCGTTCGGCGACGGCTGTCGCGGGACGTGATTCGACGGCGTGTTCCCTGGTTAGAAGACTGGAAATGTTGTCACGGCCCGGTCCGAACAGCGCCTGGACCAGGCTGTGATCGTGAACACCGTGTCGTGCGGCCCCGTAGTGCTGGATACTGCGGGCAGCCGCCCCCGGTGACCGGTGCCGGGCGCGGTGAGCTGGAGGGGACGGTTCGCGTGAGCGAGATACCAGCGAAGGCCACGGAGTCGGAGGACCCGTCGGGCGGCGCGCGGGGTCGCGGGGTGGCGGCTGCCATGGCGCCCGGCGACGCCATGTGGCAGAGCAGTCCGCCCGGCTCCATCTACGACTACATCAAGGTCGCGTCCTTCTCGATCGGCCCCGGCGGGCTCGTCGACCAGTGGAGCCTGCGGGCCGAGCAGCTCTTCGGGATCCCCGCCGAGCGCGCCGTGGGCATGGACCCCATCGAGGCGTTCGTCGACCCCGACCAGCGTGAGCGCGGCCAGCGCAAGATGGCCGAGGTCCTCGACGGCCGGGAATGGACCGGAGTGGTCCCCTTCCGGGTGCCGGGTGGAATGGCCGGCGGGCGCGGCGAGGAGGGCCTCGCCGAGGTGTACGTCATGCCGACCCGGACCGCCGAGGGCGAACGGGCCGCCGTCTGCATCGTGGTCGACGTCCGTACCCTGCGCAGCATCGAGACGGACCTCGCCGCCTCGCAGGCGATTTTCGGGCAATCTCCGTTCGGCTTCTTCCTGATCGACACCGATCTGCGGGTGCGCCGCGTCAACGCGCGGATCGCCTCGATCTTCGGCGGCGTACCCGAGGACCATCGCGGCCGGGGGGTCCACGACTATCTGCAACGGGGCGAGGCGGAGCGGATCGTGGCCACCCTGCGCCGGGTCCTGGCGACCGGCGAGTCCATCACGGACATGCATGTCACGGGCTTCGTCCCGGGCTCCGAGGAGCGTCGGCACTGGTCCGTCAACCTCTACCGCGTGCAGAGCGGCAGCGGTCGCCCGCTCGGCATCGCCTGGCTCGGCACGGACATCACGGCCCGCCGGGAGGCGGCCCGGGAGGCCGCGGCCGCCCGGCGGAACCTCGCCCTACTCAATGAGGCGGGCGCCCGGATAGGGAACTCCCTCGACCTGGAGACCACCGCCCGCGAACTCCTCGACGTGGTCGTGCCCGGTTTCTGCGACCTCGCCTCCGTCGACCTCTACCAGGGGCTGCTGGCCGGCGACGAGACCCCGCCGGGCCTCGCCGACGGCAGCGCCGAACTGCGCCGCGTCGCCTTCGCCAGCGCGGTCTCCGGCGCGCCGATCGTCGGCGGCGGCTCTCCGGTCGAGGTCGGCGCGGTCCACCACTACCCCTTCAACTCGCCCTGCGCGGACGCCCTGCGCACCGCCCGCCCGCAGCGGGTCCCCGCCGAGGAGGGCGGCCTCGTCCAGTCCACGCTGGCCGTTCCGATGATGGCCCACGACACGGTCGTCGGCCTCGCGCAGTTCTCCCGTACGAAGGGCAGCGAGCCGTTCGGCGACCGCGACCGGGAGCTCGCCGTGGAGCTGGCCGCGCGCGCCGCGGTCTGTATCGACAACGCCCGTCTGTACCGGCGCGAGCACGAGCGCGCGCTGATACTGCAACGGTCCCTGCTGCCGCCCGGCGACCCGGAGGCGTCCGGCCTGGACATCGCCTGCCGCTATCTGCCCGGCAACGCGGCCACGGAGGTCGGCGGCGACTGGTTCGACGTCATCGAACTCCCCGGCCACCGCACGGCGCTGGTGGTCGGCGATGTGATGGGCCGCGGGCTGCGCGCTGCGGTGGCCATGGGTGAACTGCGCACGGCGGTACGCACGTTGGCGCTGCTCGACCTGGAACCGGCCGAGGTGCTGTCCGCGCTGGACGAGATCGCCCGGGGCCTCGGCACACCGGGCGGCGTCCAGCAGGCCACCCGCACGGCCCGCCAGCCCCGGGACGCCGACCTGTCCGAGGTCTACCTGGCGACGTGCGTATACGCGGTGTACGACTCGGTGACCAGGCGCTGCACGTTCGCCAACGCCGGTCATCTGCCGCCGGTGCTGGTGGAGCCGGGCGAGGCGGCGCTGATGCTGGACGTGCCGCCGGGCATGCCGCTCGGCGTGGGCGGCGAGCCCTTCGAGGAGGTGACGGTCGAACTGCCCGAGGGCGCCCTGCTGGCCCTCTACACGGACGGCCTTGTGGAATCCCGCGACCATCCGCTCGACGAGGGACTCCAGGCGTTCGTGGGCGCGCTGACGGACCCGAGCAGCGCACTGGAGGACGTCTGCGACCACGTTCTCAACACCCTCGACACGCATCACGGCGAGGACGACATCGCGCTGCTGATGGCACGGGTGCAGGGGCTGCCCGCGGAGTCCGTCGGCGACTGGACGCTGCCGCGTGAGCCGCGCAGCGTGGGCCGGGCCCGTGAGTACGCGCGCCGTCAACTGCTCGGCTGGCACCTGGAACCGCTGGTCGACACCACGGAGCTGCTGGTCAGCGAGCTGGTGACGAACGCGCTGCGGTACGGCGAGGGGGAGATCAGGCTCCGTCTGCTGCTGGACCGCACCCTGGTCTGCGAGGTCTGGGACTCCGGCCTGGTCCAGCCGCGCCGTCGGCGGGCCCGGGACACCGACGAGGGCGGCCGGGGGCTGCAACTCGTCGGCCTGCTCAGCGCGGCGTGGGGTTCCCGGCGGACGCCCCGCGGCAAGACCGTCTGGTTCGAACTCCCGCTCCCCGACGGGCAGAACGCCCTGGCGGACCCGGCGGAGGCGCTGCTCAGCCTGTTCTGACCGCGCCGCCCGGGGCCTAGTCCCGCGCGGGCCCGTGGCGGCCCCGGGTGTGTGGCCCGCCGAAGCCGGCGGGAGGGCCCCCGTCGGGGGCCTCGCCGAGCAGGACGCCGCCGAGGACGGCACCGGCGAGGCCGACCGCGTACCCGGCCTCGCCGGTGTACGGGTTTCCGTGTGTGCGCACGTCCAGTTCGGCCAACTCCCTTGCCTTGCGGGCGAGTTCGTCCGCGTCCCGGGTCCCGCCCTGGGCGAGCAGCCGTACCGCCTCCGCCAGCAGGGTGCGGGCCTCGGCGCCCACCGCCGCCCGGTGCGTGGTCACGAAGTCCTCGGCGGCGGCGGTGGCGCTGCGGGCGGCGAGAAATCCGGCGAGCGGTACGGCGCCGAAGCGCCCCGCGCCGACCGGCTCGACGGCCCGCGCGATCCGCCGTAGCGCGTCCAGGGGGTCGTACGGCCCGCCGGTCAACTCCCCCCGTACGGCGGCCAGAACGGTGTCGGCGTGCGCCAGCAGGGCACGGAACTCGCCGACCGGAGTCCGGTACGCGGCCGTCCGGCCCCGGGGCGGCGCCTCCGGCCGGGCGCCCGGTGCCTCG